>JBEKWT010000032.1:0-15718 GCA_049512795.1 Occallatibacter sp. | reverse complement strand
GCCACAGCGAACGAACCGATGGTGAGAATCAGCCGGGCCTTTTTGCGAAGCAGATTGGCAAGAATCAGTTTGCTGAATTTCATGAGAGAACTCCCCCGGCAACTGTCGGCCGCGCGCCTGCTTCTACCAGCACTCCCTTATCGAGATGCAGGGTGGTATCGGCCTGGCGCGCAACTACCGGGTCGTGCGTCACCATCAAAACTGTCTTTCCATGCTCCTTCACCAACCGCTTGATGAGTTCCATCACGTCGTCGGCGCTTTTGCGGTCCAGGTCGCCGGTGGGTTCGTCGCAAAGCAGAAAAGTTGGGTCGGCAACGATGGCTCGGGCGATGGCAACGCGCTGTTCCTGTCCGCCGGAAAGCTGGCGCGGATAGTGGTTCATGCGGTCGCCCAAACCAACGATGGAAAGGGCGGTTTCAATGTGCTTGCGGCGCTCGGCCTTGGAAAGCTTTGTCAGCAGCAAGGGCAATTCGACGTTCCCGAACGCGGTAAGCACGGGAATGAGGTTGTACATCTGGAAGATAAAACCGACGTGGCGCGCTCGCCAGTTGGTCAGCTTGCTGCCGGACATGTGCGTGATTTCATCGCCGGCCACGTTAATAGTGCCGCGGGAGGGAACATCGAGTCCGCCCAGCAAATTGAGCAGAGTGGTCTTGCCCGAACCGCTCGGCCCCATGAAGGCCACGAAATCGCCCTTATCGACGTCAAGATTCAAGCCCTGCAAAACGTCGATGTCCTCGTTGCCGCGGCGATAGGTCTTGTCCAACCCGCGAACCTGAATCAGACTGCCCACTTCTCCATTGCCGTCCACGCGCACCATGATCAACGCTCCTTGATTTCCGCGATATGCGATCCATAGCCCGAATGCCGCCATTCTCTCGTGGGGACAGTATCCTGTACCCCGTTCAGCAATATCAATTCACATTCACAGAAGGATAACCGAGTTGCAAGAACAACACGTTAACGCTTGATCGCTACAGTTTCGCCATCTCTCAAATTGACTGGTCCACCAACTACGACTGTGTCCCCGGCCGCGAGGCCCGCCAGGATCTGCGTTTGCGCGCCGTTTGTCGTACCGACAGTCACGGCGTGGCGCTCGACGTGATCGCCTGTCACTAGAAAGACAATCTTCTGCCCGCCATCGTCGCGGACCGCGTTCTGCGGCACCATTACTCTCGCCGGCGCTTCTTTCCCCGCCGGCGCTTCTTCCCCGAGGAACGTGACCTTCACACCCATATCGGGCAGGATGCGCGGATCTAGCTTGTCGAAAGCAATGCGCACCTCGACAGTCGCCTTCTGGCGATCGGCCGTAGGAATGATGGTGCGCACGCGGCACGGAATCTTCCAGTCCGGATATGCATCCAAAACGGCGGTTACTTCCTGACCGCCCTTGACGCGCGCGATGTAGTTTTCATTGACGTCCACTTCGATTTCATTTGAGGCCATATCGACGATCGTCGCGATGCCGGTTCGCGTGAAGCCCCCGCCGGCCGAAATTGGCGACACCATTTCTCCCACCTGCGCGTCCTTGGAAACGATGATGCCGTCGAACGGTGCAGTAATGATGCAATTATCCACTGCCTGCTGGGCCTCTTTAATACGCGCGTCAGCAGAGAGCACTTGTGCCTGCGTGTAGTCGATTTTCGCCTTCAGGCTGTTCACGGCCATCGTCGCGTTGTCGAGCGCTTCCTGAGTTTGAATTCCTGCCGTTCTTAGCTCCTGTGTCCGATGCAACTCGATCTGCGCGTTCTTCAACTGCACTTGCAAATCGAGAATGCTTGCCTGCGTGGCATTGCGATCTGCTTTCGCGGACGCCAGCGTCCTTTGCGCATCGGAATCGTCAAGAGTGGCCAGCACAAAGCCCGTGTGTACGTACATTCCTTCGGTAAAGAAAACGCCCGTAACGCGCCCAGTAATCTTTGCCGCTACGGTGGCGCGCCGCTGCGGTGTGACATACCCACTTGCGTTGAGCATGGCCTGTGGCCCATTGTCCGGGACGTCTGCGGTGGCAACCTGCACTGAAGGCGGCTGGTGCATGTACGCGTAGATTCCGCCGGCGATTACGAGCGCGGAGAGCAGGGCGACAAGAATAATCGCGATACGCTTGCCGGCATTTCGCGAACCTCGCTTATGGGCGTCGATGCGTAGCGCTCCAAGGTCCGGTTTTGCAGTCGCTTCAGGCATAGTTAATCCAGGCGATCTAACGTGTTATTTCCATTATGGTATATCTGGCCCCGCTACTGGAATCGCCGAAGCGCGTTTCGCCTCATCAGCTGCGGATGAATAACCGGCACTTCGGACAATTGCCCGAAAACCTGTTGCAAGGTTGCCATTCGATGTGCGAATGATCATGAAGATTCTCAATTGCACATTTGAGCGGGCCCGCAGCGGCGTCGACCAAATGATACGGTTGCGCGATAGGAATTCTGCCGGAGTTCACAGCTTGGACGGCTGCGAGCGGGAAGTCTACGATTTGAGAGGAGGGATCCATGTCACCAACTCCATGAGAATTTCGGAGTTAGTCTTTGGAATGGTGGGCAGTGAGGGACTCGAACCCCCGACTTCGTGCTTGTAAGGCACGCGCTCTAACCAACTGAGCTAACCGCCCACTCCGCCGCGAACAGGTGCGGCCTATTGCCATGATACCAGCGCGTTCATGATGCGGAAGACGCGGCGCAGCCACTTGATAAACTCACAGGGTGGGCGCTCTTATCGTCAATGCCGACGATTTCGGGCTGACATCCGGCGTCAATCGCGCCATCGTAGAGCTGCACTTCGCCGGCGTTCTCACCAGTACCTCGCTGATGGCCCGCGCCAGCGCCACTGAGGAAGCCATCGAACTGGCCCGCTCCGCTCCGGCGCTTGGGGTTGGATGCCACATCGTGCTGGTCGACGGTGAGCCCGTGCTTCCGCCAGATCAAATTCCCACGCTCGTCGATTCGCGCACAGGCTGCTTTCCTTCCTCGCTCAGCACTTTTTTGACGCGCCTTTTTGCGGGTCGCATCCGCGCGGCCGAAATCGAGGCCGAAGCCGGAGCGCAGATCGACTTCCTCCAGCAACGAGGCGTTCGGCTAACTCACGTTGACACGCACAAACATACGCACGTCCTTCCTTCTGTCCTCCGCCCGGTCCTTCGCGCTGCGCGCGGGCGCGGAATCCGCGCGATCCGTAATCCCATTGAGCCGGAGTGGGCTATTCGCGCCACGCACGGCGCTCCGTGGCTTCGAATCGCGCAGGTCGCCGGGTTACGCTGGCTTAAGCCCGTTTGTCGCCGCATCCTCGACAGCGAAGGATTTGCAACGACCAGCGGCACCGTTGCCGTCGCAGGCACCGGCACTCTCGACGCGGACACGCTGCGTTCGCTGGTCCGGAGTCTGCCGCCCGGCACGTGGGAGCTCGTCACCCATCCCGGCTACCACGACGCCGACCTCGATCGCGTCCGCACTCGACTTCGTGCGTCGCGTGACGTCGAGCGCGCGGCGCTCATGGCTCTCAAGGAGTTTCCGAACCTTGAACTTATTTCGTTTGCCAAGCTACAGCCGCACTCGCCTTGACCGGCGGACGGCGCGCAACTATCTTGGACTGGCCGGCGTGCTCGCTTGACGACTCTCTGCATCCTCCATTGACTCCCGCGCGTCCAAGACGTGGCGGCAAATCGAAACTCAAGAAGGCTTCATGCGCATCGGGATTACCTGTTATCCCACTTATGGCGGCTCGGGCGTTGTCGCCACGGAGCTGGGTATTGAACTCTCCAACCTTGGCCACGAGGTTCACTTCATCTCGTATTCGCAGCCTTTCCGTCTCAATGGGCGCGACGACGGCATCTTCTACCACGAGGTTCCCGTCTCCAGCTACCCGCTCTTCGAGTTCCCTCCGTACGATCTTGCGCTCGCCTCGCGGATGGCAGAGGTGGCTGAGTATTACTCCCTCGACTTGCTCCACGTGCACTACGCCATTCCGCACTCCGTGTCTGCGCTCCTCGCTCGCCAGATGCTGGCAAAACGCGGCCGCCGGCTGCCATTCGTCACCACGCTGCACGGCACCGACATTACATTGGTCGGCCTCGATCGCAGCTATTTGCCGATTACGCGCCACGCAATCGAGGAGAGCGACGGCGTTACCAGCATCTCGAATTACCTGCGCGATAAAACGAACGCCGATTTCGGCATCACCCGTCCCATCGAGACTATTACCAACTTCGTCAACTGCGACGTTTATACGCCAATCAAAGACGAATCCACGCGAGCACGGTGCCGCGCCCACTACGCAGCTCCCGACGATTGGCTGCTGGTCCACCTTTCCAACTTCAGGCCGGTGAAACGCGTCACGGATGTCGTGAAGATCTTTGCGCTGGTCGCGCGCGAGCATTCCGCGCAACTCATCCTTATCGGCGACGGCCCCGACCGCTCTTCCGCCGAGTGGCTTGCACACGACCTTGGCATTCAATCCCGCATTCATTTTCTTGGCAAGCAGGAGCGCGTGAGCGAATTGCTCGCTCTGGCAGATCTTCTCCTGATGCCGAGCGAACTTGAGTCCTTTGGCCTTGCGGCCCTCGAAGCGATGGCATGCAAGGTGCCATCGATTGCAACGCGGGTCGGCGGGGTTCCCGAGCTCATCGACGAAGGCATCACAGGGCTGCTTTTCCCCGTGGGCGATGTCGAAGGCATGGCTGCAGGCGCGCTGAGCCTTCTGAAGAATCCGTCCCGGCTCGACGCCATGCGCGAGGCTGCCCGACAGACCGCGCAGAAACGCTTCTGCTCCACGCTTGTTGTGCCGCAATACGTCCGCTTCTACGAGCAGATTCTGGGACAATCATCGGCTTAACCAAGTCTCGATAATGTTTCCGGTCGAGGAAAATTCAGATTCCAGCAAGAAATCTCTTGTCAGCATCACCGTCCGCCGTCTTATCCTGCTCTCACTGGAGGTCATCCATGACGATCAGGAAATTCTTATCTCTTGTCGCGGTTTGCGCACCCATGCTGTTATTGGCACAGGCAGCGGGCGGCCGCTTCGACGGCACCTGGACCACGAACATGTCCTGTGACGCGAGCGAGCGTATGCCCGCTTACAAATGGACGTTTGTCAGCACAATTGCCAGCGGCACCTTTCATGGCCAGCACGGCGAAGAGGGAGGGCCGGGCTATTTGGTGATCGACGGAACGATCGGGGCTGACGGCACGGGGAAGCTGCATGCCAAGGGCAAGGTGACGGCCGGGAAAGCAGGCCTCGTAACCGAACTTAAGGGCAACAAGTACGACTACTACATCGACGCGACATTCACCGACACGTCCGGCACGGGCAAGCGCGAAGAAGGCGCGGGCATTCTGGGACGGCCGTGCTCGTTCGCATTCACCAAGCAGACGGATACCGGCGCACCACTTCCTGCACCGGCAACGCCGCCACCAGCGCAGTAGGGATTGGGGAATTGTCCCGTTATCCCAGATCCGAGAATCCGGACCTGGGGCACCCGCCAGCGCTGCCTTATTAAGGAGAACGACGCCGTGACCGCGGGAGAGAGCAAGGTCCACACAGAATTCGCTCAGGCCGCAGTCCGGATCTTTGCCGCCAACGATCGCCTGAACCAGATTCTCATCGAGAATCTTTCTTCTTCCGTGTGGAGGGCCGTGCCGCCCGGCAAGGTCCGCAGCATTGCCGCCATCTTTACTCACATGCACAATGTGCGCGCGAAGTGGATCAGGCTCACGGCGCCGCACCTGGGAGTTCCGCCACAACTCAGCCGCGCGCGCTGCACCCCGCGACAGGCTGGAGCGGCGTTAGCCAAGAGCGCCGGTCGGTGCGAGGCGATGCTGGCCGAAGCGCTGGGTGATGGCGAAGGCCGCGTGAAGGAGTTTCGCAGAGACGGCTGGGCTCGGCCCTGGCCGGCCGGACCGGAGATGCTCTGCTACATGATTTCGCATGAAGCCCACCATCGAGGGCAGGTGTGCATGCTGGCGCATCAACTCGGATTTCCGCTGACGGGCAAGGTGACGTCGGAACTATGGAACTGGGAAAAGCTTTTGAAATGCTCACAATGATCCTCGAATTTCACCTTGGCCTGAATAATACCGAAGCTGACGTTGGTGTATCGTCGTCTCGGCGGTAACCAACCAGGAATTTCCGAGGAGGAGGTAGACGACGTGCTGGGCCCCCTAGCGCTACAGCGTGCGCTTGAACAGCGGCGTGGCAATCAGCAGCGTGGCGATGCCGAATGTGGTGAGGAACAGGAGGTCGGGCCAGATGGCGACCCAGCCGCCGTCTTTCAAAAGAACGGCCTTGAAGCCGTGAATCGCGTAGGTGAAGGGATCAATCACGCCCATGGCCTGCATCCACTTGGGGAACGACGCTACGGGATACATGGCGCCCGAGGGATATAACAAGAGAATATTGAGCACACCGAACATGGCGCGCGGCACGAGCGGATCGTCGACACGCACCATGAGGAGAAACATCATGCCATTGAAGGCAATGGAGCCAGCAATGATGAGGCATAACATTTGCAGCATGATCATGGGATGAAAGACAACGCCCAGGCCTGCGATGAGCGACCCGATGACGCCGATTGATATTCCGCTCAGCGTGGCCTTCATGGAGCCGGCGATGTTCATGCCGAAGACCAGCTCGAGTTTCGTAATGGGGGTGACCAGGTAGCCCTCGTGCACGCCGCGCGCCTTGTCGTCGATGTAGAGCATGCCGCCGCCGATCATGACCGAGATATACATGGCCAGGGCCACGGTCATGGGCAGGAGATACTTCAGGTAATTCACGTACGGGTAAAGCTCGACAATTTCGAGCGCGATCGACTTCGACAGCCGGTCCGGGATTTCGGGCGCATTCATGGCGTCAACCAGCGACTGCATTTCCGCTTCGAGGGTGGCCGAGGTGAACAGGTCGGAGTTGTCGACGACAAAACCGAGCTTGGGCGCATCCTGCGCGTAGACGCGGCGCGAGTACTGCTCGGGGATGATGACCGCGGCGTCGATTTTGCCGGTGCGCACGTCTTCGCGCGCCTGCACCTCATTGTTGTACTCGATGGTCGAAAAGGTCTTGATATTGGCGGCGACGGCGGCGAAGGCCTCGCGCACTTTGACTGCCTGCGGCCCATGGTCATGGTCGACCACTGCTACGTGCGTGCCGACAATCTTGCCGCCGAATGCGTTGCCGATGATGATGAGCTGCAGAATCGGCATCATCAGCGACATGATCATCAGCGTGGGCGAACGGAAAAACTTGCGCATCTCGCGCTCGATGATGGCAAACATTCGGTTCATGGGCGATCTCCCGGACGAGGCGGCATCAAAAAGTTCACCGGCTTCACCTGCTCATCGCGCAATTGGCGGCCCGTGTAGTGGATAAACACGTCGTCGAGCGTTGTATTTTGCACGGTCAATGAAGTCAGCGTTTCGCCCAGGCTCGCCGCCAGCTCCACAATCTGCATGGTGGTCTTCGATCCCGATGTAGTGAGCACGCGGTAGAACCCGGCGCTTTCCGGTTGCACGCTGGTTACACCTTCAAGTTTCTTCAACCGCTCCTCCCACTCTTCCGTCTCGCGGTCGAAGTGCACCTCGACGACATTGGCGCCGGCTACGCTGTTCTTCAGCTCGACCGGCGTTCCCAGAGCCATCAACTTGCCGTGGTCCACAATGGCAATGCGATCGCAGAGCTTATCGGCCTCTTCCATATAGTGCGTCGTCAGAAGCATGGTCAGGTTGCGCGTGCTCTTGAGCTTGTTCAGCATCTCCCACACCGCGATGCGCGATACGGGATCGAGGCCGGTGGTGGGTTCGTCGAGGAAGAAGATTTTCGGATTGTGCACCAGGCCGCGCGCGATCTCAAGCCGCCGGCGCATGCCGCCCGAAAGCGTCTTGGTCTGCGCGTCGCGCCACTTGGTCAGGTCCACGGCTTCGAGCACCTCGGCGATATTCTTCTCGCGTTGCGCGTGCGGCACGCTGTAGAGCTTGGCGTAGATGCTGAGGTTCTCCCCAACCGTCAGGTCCTGGTCGCTGGTGAGCGCCTGCGGGATGACGCCGATCACCCGACGCACATCATCCGGATCCTTCGCCACGTCGTATCCGGCAACGATCGCTTTTCCGGCGGTTACCGGAATCAGCGTGGTCATCATGCGGATCAATGTGCTCTTTCCGGCTCCGTTTGGCCCCAGAAGACCGAAGATCTCGCCCCCGGCCACGCTGAAACTCACGTCTTTTACCGCCTCAAAGTCACCGTAGCGCTTGACGATGTGCTCCACCGCGATCGCGGTGGGGCGCGGCGCGCCGTTGCCTTCCGCCGCAGGGCTGTAGATTGACGTCGCGGTCATTGGTTCACCGACTTGGGCTTCACCAGCTTTGCCTTGGGGATATAAACCTCGGCTGTCATGCCGGGCACATATTTCTCGCCGGGATTGGGGATGAGCAGCTTCAACTGGATGGTCTTGATGTCGCGCTTCATGCCGCTCACGTCGCGCTGCGTAGCAAAGTCGCCCTCGGCGGCTTTGGCGATGACTTTGCCGTAGAAGGTGTCGCCGCTGGGCATGACGACGCGCAGCGAATCGCCCAGTTGCACGCTGTCGGCCTGCGTCTCCGGGAGCGGTGCGTAGACCCAGGTCTGGGTGAGGTCCATGATGGTGACGATCGGCGCGCCCATGGTCACCACTTCACCTTGCCGCGCGGCCCATACGTCAACCTTTCCGCTGATTGGCGATACCACCTGCGCGTAGCTCTCTTCGACACTCGCTTCCTGCGCCAGCGCGCGGGCATTTGCCTCTTCGGCTCGCGTCTGGTCCACGGTCCGCTCGTCCACTGCGGTGAGCAGCTCGTGGGCGCGGGCCTGGCGCAGATTGGCCTGCGCTGCGGAAAGGTTGTCGCGCGCCGCGTTCACCGCCGCCTGCGCAGCCTGCAGGCTGGTCACGGCTTCATCCCGCGCTTGCGTGCTCATGATTCCCTGCTTGGCCAACGCCACCGTCCGGCTGGTGTCGGCCTCCTGATGCTCGAAGTTCGCCTGCGCCTGCGCCAGAGCGGCCTGCGCGGCGTTCACCTGCGCCTCTGCGCTCACCGTAGCGCTGGTGGTTTCGCCACGGTTCTGCTGTTCCGTTTCCACCGTGCCGCTCAGCTTCGAATTCTCACTCGCTGCCGTTGCCTGCGCCGCTTTTAGCGCAGCTGCGAGATCGTCGCTTTCGATGACGGCGATCAGCTCTCCGGCCTGCACATCCTGGCCTTCTTCCACCTTCAGAGTCTGGATGCGGCCCGGTATCTTCGAGCTGACCACAACCTCGTTGGCGTCCACGGTTCCGATGAGTTGGAGATCGCTGGTGCGCCGCGTGGTCAACAGATACCAGACCAGCGATCCCACGAGCAGTACCCCTAAAATGATGAAAACTCGATTTCGCGCGTTCACTTGGCTTTCACCTCAGACCTTTGAAATTGGCGAGCTCCGGCATCGGCGTATCGGCCAGCACGCGCTCGGCGAGCTTCGCCCCCAGCATTCTGTCCTGAAAGATGGCCTTGCCCAGAAAGTCGACCAGAGCCACCCTGCGCGCCTTCAGTTCCTTTTCGTCGAAGGGCTCGAAGGACAGCACCTGCCGCCAAACCGGCGCGCTCAGGAAATAGAAGACATTCCCTCCCAGCGCGGACAACGCCATCTGGAGCCAGTCCACCTCGATCAACTCGCCGGAAGCAATTCCCTCGCGCACCAACGACTGAAACATTGCATGCAGCGGCGCAAAAACGCGCTTGACCAGGATGGGAAGTTCTCCCTCCTCGCCCTTGTGCATGCGCATCATCTCTTGCTGCATCAGGCTCTGGAATTCGCGCTGCGTCAAAATACGATCGAAATGACCCAGTGCTGCGCGCAGCAGCCGCTCGCCCGGGCTGGCATTGAGCAAGAAGAGCGCCATGGAGCGATCGCGCACCCGTCCCGACACCATCTCCAGCGCCGCGGAATACAACTTCTCCTTGCTTTCGAAATAGTAGTAGATGAGCGCCTTGTTTACGCCGGCGGCGGTGGCGATCTGCTCCGTGCGCGCACCGGCGAGACCGTTGGCGGCAAATTCGCTCAGCGCGGCGTCGAGAATGCGGCTGCGTGTCTCGGCCGAACGCTCGGCCTGGGCTTCGGTAGTGGGGTGTGGCGTCATAATTAACTAACTGGTTAGTAAATTAACCCAGGTTGCCACTTTTTGCAAGGGGACGGACTTAGTTGGATGAGGGAACTCCTGTATTCCGCTGATTTTGGGCGTGTTATGATTCTTCGCCTAACGCAGCGCACGGATCTGGCCAAGCTCGGGGTGTGGGCGCAAGGTTGGGAATGGTTCTTTCAGGCATTAAACTCGGACCGTCCGGGCCTGAAGGCCGCACGGATTTGGCACGCTCATTCAGGGACCTGAAGGTCCCTGCTCCTTCCGAAGGGCCGAAGGCCGCGATGCCCGCCCCCGTTGAAGCCTGCGCTGCGAGGGTCTCTTGGCTCCCGGGTCCAGAATCTTGTTCGTGCGCTCAACGCCCTAGTCGAAGACCACGGTTTTGTTGCCGTAGCAGAGAATTCGGCGGTCGATGTGCCAGCGGACGGCCCGGGAAAGAACCATCCGCTCCAGATCGCGGCCTCGGGCGACGAGGTCCTCCACCTGGTCGCGGTGCGAGATCCGCGCGACGTCCTGCTCGATGATCGGGCCGTCATCGAGGACCTCGGTGACGTAGTGGCTGGTGGCCCCAATCAGCTTGACTCCGCGTGCGTGGGCGGCGTGATAGGGCTTCGCTCCGGTGAACGCCGGCAGGAACGAGTGATGCACATTGATGATGGCGGAAGGATAGTGCGAGACGAACTGCGGCGACAGGATCTGCATGTAGCGAGCCAGGACAACCAGTTCGATTTCGTGGCGCGCAAGAAGCTCGAGCTGCTCCGCTTCGACTTCCGGCCGCGCATGGGCCGTCACTGGCATGTACTCGAACGGCACGCTATAGAACGCCGCAAGGTTTTCTGCTTCGCGATGATTGGAAACGATGACCGGAATTTCGCAGACCAGCTCGCCAGTACGCCAGCGGTGGAGCAGGTCGGCCATGCAGTGGAGATATTGCGAGCAGAAGAGCGCCACGCGCGGCGGGCGCTCACTCGATGTCAGCTTCCAGGTCATTCCCAGCTCGGCCGCCATTGGCGTGAACAGTGCCCTGAATGCCGCGAGATCGAACGACTCCGCGCTTTTCGAGCCTGAGTTTTCAGCACGTCCCTCGTCCAAAGGCACGCCGCCCGAAAGGGCCCACTCCACGCGCATGAAGAAGAGGCCCAGGTCGTGGTCGATGTGCTGGTCGGCGTGGAGGATGTTGGCGCCGCGCTCATAGAGCAGCCCCGACACGCGCGCGACCAGCCCCTTGCGATCGGGGCAATCGATGAGCAAAACTGCGGAGTCTTTCATCGTGAGTTCAGATTACGACATCGGGCGGCGAGAAAGCGGCGGGAGCAAACGAGGATCAGATTTGTGCTGAGCCGCGATCGGGAGGTTTGGTATCGTGGTATCCCACCCTAACCGCCAAAAACGTCGTTAGGATGGGGCACCCATACATTGTGACGAGGCTGAATCGCCCGGGTGATTCGGGCCGGGCCTCAGTCGTAGTACTCGAGGCCGAGGTGGGTGATGAGGTCCGCGCCCATAATGTGGCGCAGGGTGTTCTTCAGCTTCATCGACTGGATGAAGAGATCGTGCTCGGGGTACAGTCCTTTCGCCGACTGCGGCGACTTCAAGTAGAAGCTCAACCACTCCTGAATGCCGATGGACCTGAGCTCCGGAGTGCGCTTGGCCAAATCGAGGAAGAGGACCAGATCCAGCGCAATCGGCGCCGCAAGAATCGAGTCGCGGCACAGGAAGTTGACCTTCAACTGCATGGGATAGCCAAGCCAGCCGAAGATATCGATGTTGTCCCAGGCTTCTTTCTCGTCGCCGCGCGGAGGGTAGTAGTTGATGCGAATCTTGTGGTAGATGTCGCTGTAGAGATCCGGGTAAAGGTCGGGCTGGAAGATGTATTCGAGCGAGCCCAGCTTCGACTCTTCCTTGGTCTTGAATGACTGCGGCTCGTCGAGCACTTCTCCGTCGCGATTGCCGAGAATGTTAGTCGAGAACCAGCCCTTCACGCCGATCATGCGCGCCTTGAAGGCGGGCGCGAGCACGGTTTTCATGAAGGTCTGTCCGGTCTTGAAGTCCTTGCCGCAGATGGGCGCCGCATTCTGCTTGGAGAGCTCAATCATCGCTGGAACGTCGACGGTGAGGTTCGGCGCGCCATTGGCAAACGGCACACCCTCCTTCAGCGCCGCGTATGCGTAGATTTGCGAGGGCGCAATGCCGGGGTCGTTCTTCTCGAGTCCCTTCTCAAATGCCTCGATGGACTGATGGACGGCTGTCGGCTTGAGGAAGATCTCTGTCGATCCGGCCCAAATCATCACGACGCGGTTGACTGTTTTCTTAAACGCGCGAATATCGGCCCGCAACTGCTCGGCCAGATCGCGCTTGTTCTTGCCCTTCTTCACGTGCGTGCCATCGAGGCGCTTAACGTAGTAGCGATCGAAGACCGCGGGCATCGGCTTGATCTTGGACAGATACGGCTTGAGCTTTTTGAGGGTATCGGGATCCAGAACCGCAGCATGCGCGGCTGCCTCGTAGACGTTGTCTTCAAAGATGTCCCAACCGGTGAAGACGATGTCACCCAAATCCGCGAGTGGCACAAAGTCCTTGATCAGCGGCGAATGGTTATCCGTCCGCTTGCCCAGCCGGATGGTGCCCATCTGCGTCAACGACCCGATCGGTTTGGCGAGTCCACGGCGGACCGCTTCAACGCCGGCGATCATTGTGGTCGCCACCGCGCCGAGTCCAACCACCATCACGCCCAATTTGCCCTTCGCGGGCTCAATCATCATTGCAGCGGTTTTTCGGCCCATCGATGATGGGACCACGTTCTTCGCGCCGCCTTTTTTCTTCGTCGCCATTGCTTCTCCTAACCTTCCTTTACGGATGAAATCGAAATCTTCCCCAGGGTCGCGCCCGGGGCTAACTTTTTTCGCCCGCGCCGCGGGCTTTTGAAAAATGACGCAACTAGCGACGCAACTCGGTGCGCCGGAGTCCTACTCATGCCGCCTCCGCTTCATGCCTACGGCTGAGGTGCGACCAGACAAACCAGATGAGCGCTGCCACGATCGCAATCTCCACGACAAGATGGAAGCGATGAAACACTTGCTCGAGGCGCGGGTCGGTATGCCACTTCTCGCCAAGCTTCATGCCTGCATAAGCCAGGCAGATGTACCACGTGATTGAACCCAAAGAGGTGTAGATGTGAAAGCGCAGGCGCGGCATACGGGCGATTCCCGCCGGGATGGAAATAAACGTTTGCACCACGGGCATCATGCGCGCAAGAAGGACCGCGATCGAACCGTACTTTGCGAAAAACGAACCCATACGTTCCAGATCGTGATGGCTCATCAGAACCCACTTGCCGTAGCGCTCCACGAACGGACGCCCGCCTTTGGCTCCGATCCAATAGCCGATGGCGGAGCCAACATTGCAGCCGACCATTCCGACGATCGCAACCATGAAGAGATTGAAGCGGCCGAGATAAACCAGGTAGCCGGAGAACGGCATGATGAGCTCGGAGGGGAGCGGAATTCCGGCCGAGTTGATGGCCATCAATACAGCAATGCCTGCGTAGCCCCCGGCGCTGATCACACGGGTTACGAACTCCACCAGCAGGGCCAGGATTCTTTCACTCATGAGCCTTCCCAGTATATAAGGCCGCGCTCACGGGCGACACTCCGTGGCGCTCGCGCGCTTTTGGGTTTTGGTCGAGGAATGCGAGAAAAGAAGATGCACACGTCTGCAATTCGCCTTTGTTAGGATGAGATGTGTTGCTGGGAGGTTAAGTGGCCGATTTTATGGCTGGTTCGCATCCGCCGGTTCCGCTGACGCTTGAGGGGTCGAGCATGCTGCACCAGTTCTTTCGTTTCGACTGGAAGGCGTGGCGGGCCTGCGAGGATGCTGAGCAAACAAAGATGGTCGCCGATGCGATCGCAACGCTTAAGACGCTCGAACGGAAGGATGCGAACGCGCCTGTTCGATCGGCTCTCTATTCGCAGCTCGGGCACAAGGGCGATTTGATGCTCATCCACTTTCGCGACTCACTGGAGGAGCTGAACTGGGTTGAGCTCACGCTCGCGCAGACGCCGCTCTACGACTTTCTCGAACTGCGGCATTCGTATGTTTCGGTTGTCGAGCTGGGATTGTACGAGTCGAGCCGCAAAACGTATGAGGCGGCGACGGCCAAGGGCTTCGAGGCGTTTTCGGCGGAGTGGAACGCGGAGATTGCGGCGTCACTCGAGCGGGGGGCCGAGGCGATGAAGCCGCGGTTGTGGCCGTCTGTTCCTGAGGCGAAGTATCTGTGCTTTTATCCCATGGACCGTAAACGCGGCGAGCAGGTGAACTGGTACACGGCGCCGTTCGCGGAGCGGCAACGGATGATGCACGAGCATGGAATGATCGGACGGCGATACGCCGATCAGGTGAAACAGGTTATTTCCGGATCCATTGGGATGGACGACTGGGAGTGGGGTGTGGATCTCTTCGCTGAAGATCCGGTGGTCTTCAAGAAGCTGATCTACGAAATGAGATTCGACGAAGTGAGCGCGGTGTACGCGCTGTTCGGGCAGTTCTATATCGGAGTGCGGTTGCCGGTGGAGAAGCTCGGCGGGTGGCTGGGCGGAAGACTGGGATAAGCCGTCGCGCCGAGTGAGCCTCTGCTTTTGATCAACGACAAATCAATTCATGCTTCCCGTAGTGGTACCCTTTGAGCCTGAACTTCCACGAACGGGAGAGTGCCATGAAAGAGTCTGTTCTATTTCTGCTGTTGGTCTGCAGTTCGGCGCCAGCAATGGCCCAAAGCCCTGCACAACCTGCGGCGACCGCACACAAATCCACAAGCGCGTCAAAAAACGTGCCTCACGGAGCCGTTGCGGACCCGGGACTGGTTTCTTCGAAAGAATTGCTGATTGAGGAGACCGGCAGGACCGGCTTCAGTGGGAGGATTATTGTGACCTCCTCCGATACTGACTGCCGCAACGTCAATTTCGAATTACATACGAAGTATTCCGGTTCCGAGGGACTGCCGTCAAGTAACGGCATCTTTTATCCAGGGGTGGACTTTGAGTTTGTCGGCCATTCTTGCCTACCTGCAAAGGGATCACAGTTCCATGCCCAGTACGACGAATCTGTTGAGCCCGATGAGGGAGGAAGCATGGGGCTCTCGGGCGGAGCGATTACGTCGTCAGGTCCAACAAATTTGAGCGGGAGTGTCTCGATGACTGTCCCTCAAGCTGAGCCGGATGTTGAATTCACTTCCGCGCCAGACGCCCCGCTTCTCTTTCAGTTGAGGAGTGACGGCTACCATTACATCTCGGGGTCAGGGACAGTCAAACTTCCAAGCGGCAGGGTTTACACGTTCCCGCCAACTAAGGCTAGGCCGATTTCTCCAACGGTGCGGTGAAGCCCTGTCGGACCGTTCTTCATCGGGGTGCGGTTGCCGATGGAGAAGCTGCGTGGATGGCTGACGGGGAACCTCTGAGCGAGCCTGTCCTCCTTAACCGACCGGAGAGTTACACTCGCATTTATGCCTGCGAAGAAGCCAAAGAAAAAAGCATCGCCGAACAAATCCGCGAAGAAAACCTCTGTCAAGCCAGCGGCGCGCGGTGCGCTTGCAAAGGA
>JBEKWT010000031.1:0-15740 GCA_049512795.1 Occallatibacter sp. | reverse complement strand
GAAAATGTCACCCTCACCTTTGGCGTCGAAGCCGAGCTCGCCGTCGGCGACAGCGCCCAACTCCGCATCCTCGAGCCGGCGGTGAAAAAGTGACTGCATCGCCGCGCCACATCCACCTCATCGGCATCTGCGGCACAGCCATGGCCTCGCTCGCCGGCCTTCTGCAACTCAAGGGCCACCGCATCACCGGCTCTGACAAAGCCGCCTACCCGCCCATGAGCGACCAACTCCGTTCGCTCGGGATTCCCATCCTCGAGCCTTACAGCGAATCCAATCTCGATCCAGTGCCGGACCTCGTTGTCGTCGGCAACGCGCTCTCCCGCGGCAACCCGGAAATCGAGCGCGTCCTTGACGACCGCATTCCCTTCACCTCCATGGCCTCGCTCCTGCGCGAAGAATTCCTCAAAAGCCGCGAATCCCTCGTTGTCGCCGGAACTCACGGCAAAACCACCACTACCAGCATGCTGGCCTGGATCTACCAGGTCGCCGCGCGCAAAGATCCCTTGCTCGAGCCTTCGTTCCTCATCGGCGGCGTCGCGGAAAACTTCGGCACGAGCTTCCAGCTCCGCCCTACGCGCAATTTCATTCTTGAAGGCGACGAATACGACACCGCGTTCTTCGACAAAGGCCCCAAGTTTCTTCACTACTTTCCCGCCGCGCTCATCCTCACGCACGTTGAGTTCGATCACGCCGACATCTACGCCGATCTGGAAGCCGTCAAGACTGCCTTCAAGCGTCTCGTCAATCTTGTCCCGCGTCGCGGCCTCATTGTCGCCTACGACGGAAGCCCGAACGTGACCGAATGTGTGAGCCACGCCTTCTGCCCAGTCGAGCGCTATGGATTTACCGAAGGCGCCAATTGGCGCATCCGCAATCTTCGCTACGAATCTGGCCGCATGCGCTGGGAAGTTCTTCGCTCCGGTGTCGCCTGGTCTGACTTCAACATGCACCTGGCCGGCGAGCACAACGCCCTCAACGCCACAGCCGCTGCCGCCCTCGCTGCCGCCGCCGGCATCCCTGCTGCCGCCATCGCCGAAGCTGTCTCGACTTTCCAGAGCGTCAAGCGCCGCCTCGAGGTCCGCGCAGAAATCAACGGCATCACCCTCATCGAGGACTTCGCCCACCACCCCACGGCCATTCGCGAGACCCTCCGCGCGTTGCGCTTCGTTTACCCCGGCGCACGCCTTTGGGCCGTGCTCGAGCCGCGTTCGAACACGCTGCGCCGCAAAGTCCTTGCCGCCGACCTCGTTCAGAGCCTCGGTCTCGCCAATCGCGTTATCCTCGCCGCTGTCTATCAGCAGGAGCGCATTGCGGAGGCTGAACGCCTGCACCCGGAGGAAGTTGTCCGAGCCCTCAACGACGCAGGAACGCCCGCGGAGCTTCTCGCCGACGCTGACGCCATCGTCTCGAACCTCGCGCCGCAGCTCGCGCCCGGCGATGTCGTCGCAATCCTATCCAACGGCGGCTTCGACGGCATCTACGAAAAGCTGCCCGCGCGCCTGCGTGAGCGCTTTGCCGCCGCACCCTGAGAACGAAGGCACGCATGATCTGGTCGCTCATCTTCATCACCAACATGGTCGTCCTGGGAATTCCCTCGGCCCTTCTCTTCATTCCCTGGTGCTGGATCACCGGCAACGTGCTTCCGCTCTACAAGGCAACGCGCTTCATGCTCGCCTCGAGTTGCCACCTCGCCGGTGTGCGCTTCCGGGTCGAAGGTCTCGACCGCATCCCCCGCGACCGCGCCTGCATCTTCATGTCCAACCACGTCTCCAATCTCGACCCGCCAGCGCTCATCTCGCTCATCCCCGGCCGTACCTCCGCCTTCATGAAGCGGTCTCTCATGAATCTTCCCATCCTCGGCACCGGCTTCCGCCAGGGCGAGTTCATCGCCGTGGATCGCAGCGGCAACCCTGCCGACGCGCAGCGCAGCGTGGCTGAAGCTCAGCGCGTTCTCGCGAAAGGCGTGCACATTACCACATTTGTTGAAGGCACTCGCTCGCCCGACGGCCGCATGTTGCCCTTCAAGAAAGGCCCGTTCTTTCTCGCCATGGCCGCGGGCGCGCCGTGCATTCCCGTCTCCATCTACGGAACAGAAACACTTCTGCCCAAGGGCAGCCGGCACATCCATCCCGGCCAGGCCCACATCGTCTTCCACGATCCCATCGACCCCGCCGCATTCGCTACGCGCGACGAGCTCATGCGCGCGGTCCGCGCCGCCGTCGCCTCGGGACTGCCCGAATGGATGCGCACTTAGAGCCAACTGGCCCCCAGCTTTCCCACGTCTTTTTTTTTGCGCCTCGAGGAGATGCAAGCCCGACGCTATGAGCTAATAGCTGAGAGCTGCTTTTCTGACCACTGAACACTGACCAACGGCCACTGAGAGTGCGATACTCACCATTGCACATCCATCCTGATTGCTCATGATCGTCTCGCTCATCGTCTTCGTCACCATCGTCCTCCTGGCCCTTCCCTCAGCGGCCATCCTCATTCCGTTTACGCTTCTCACCGGCAACGTCGGCCCACTCTACGCCGTCGGCTCCTGGATCGCTCGTGTTGCCATCCGGGTCGCAGGCATTCGAGTTCAAATCCAGGGCCAGGAAAAAATCCCTCCCGGTCGCGCCTGCATTCTCATGGCGAATCACCTCTCCAATCTCGACGCGCCTGCGCTTATGTCCCACCTCCCCAGCCGCACTGTGGTCTTCCTCAAGCGCCCGCTCATGAAGATTCCCATCCTCGGCTACGCTTTCAAGCTGGCGGGCTTCATTCCCGTCGCCCGCGACGGCACTGTAGAAGGCGCGCAACTCGCCGTCGCCGACGCCGAGCGCGTCCTCGCCAGCGGCTTGCACATCACCACATTTGTTGAAGGCATGCGCTCGCCCGACGGCCGCATGCTGCCCTTTAAGAAAGGCACTTTTTATCTCGCCAAAGACTCCGGCGCGCCCTGCATCCCCATCTCAATTTATGGAAGTGAGAAGATCCTTCCCGCGGGCGGCTGGCGAATCCACCCCGGCGTGGCGCACATCGTCTTTCACCCGCCTATCGATCCCGCCAATTACGCCACGCGCGACGAGTTGTCTGACGCCGTCCGCGCCGCGATCGCCTCCGGATTGCCGGAATGGATGCGAGGCTAAAGCTACGGCTGCACCATCGCGTTGTATCCGTCGTTCAGCAGCCGCGTGCACATGCGGTTGGCTTCGTCGTGCGTTGCGAACGGCCCGATGCGCACATGAATCAGCCCGTCCGGCGGCTCTCGCTGAGCGTTTGCCGCGTACCCGCGCTTGCGTAGAGCATTTACCAGCACGCTGGCATCGTCAGCGTGCGAAACTGCGGCAACCTGCACCATGAACTGATCTGCGGCGCCTGGCAGCGCGGGACGCACCGGGGGAGCAGCGGCTGGGGGCGACACCGCCGGCGACCCGCCATGCGATCCATTTCCCGCCGCTGGGATTGCCGGCGACACCGGCGCGGGTGCCTGAGTCGGCGCCGCAGGCGCTGGCGCCGCCGCGGGCGAACTCGTGGGTGAAGAGTTTTGTCCGGCCTTCGGCGTTGACGGTGTCGCCGGATTCGCGCCGCCATCCGCGGCCGGCGGCGTTGTGCCGTCACTTGCCGGCGAATCTGGCGGCGCTGGCGCCTGCGCGTCTGCTGAGGGCTTGGGAATCGATTCGTTTGCCTGCAGCGGCTCCTGGTCGGGAGCTGCCGTTGGCGCGGCAGGCTGCGCGGCAGTCGCCGGTGCTGCTGCCGAACCGTGATGCCCCACCGTGTATCCGAGCCAGAAGGACAGCCCGCAAACGAGGATGAGGCCGAAGACACTGCCGACCAGCGCACCCCACCCGAGCGTCAGCTCAGTGTCGTGCCCGCGCTCATGACCGGGCTCCTGGGGTTCCTCACCGTCCGGCTCTTCACTGTCAAAGTAGCCTCGCATCGACCGCCCTCACAGCATCAACCCTTCCTGGTCGCCTAAGCCCTAAGGCTGCTTATCCGCCGGCTTCATCTGCGCCGAGAATTTGTTTAGCAGCGACATCAGCTCCATCGGCAGTGGGAAGACGATCGTCGTATTCTTCTCCACCCCGATCTCAGTCAGCGTTTGCAGGTAGCGCAGCTGCAGCGTCATGGGCTGCGTTGCCAGCAGCGCGGCCGCATCCACCAGCTTTTGCGCTGCGTTGAACTCTCCCTCGGCATGGATGATCTTCGAGCGGCGTTCGCGTTCCGCCTCGGCCTGTTTTGCCATGGCGCGTGTCATGGTCTCGGGCAGATCCACCTGCTTCACTTCCACCGAAATCACCTTTACGCCAAACGGCTCCGTCCGCTGGTCGATGATCGATTGAATCCGCAGATTGAGCTGATCGCGATGGCTGAGCAGCGTGTCCAGCTCCACTTCGCCCAGCACCGAGCGCAGCGTGGTCTGGGCGAACTGCGAGGTCTGGTAGATGTAGTTGACCACCTTGATGGCGGCGGAATTCGGGTCCACTACGTAGAGCGTTACCACCGCGTTCACCTTGATGGTCACGTTGTCGCGGGTGATCACATCTTGCGGCGGGACTTCCAAAACTTCCTGGCGCAGAGAGATGCGCACGATTTGGTCGATCGGCCGGAAGACCAGGATAATGCCAGGCCCCTTGGGCGCTCCCAGCACGCGGCCCAGCCGGAAGATGACCCCGCGCTCGTACTCGCGAAGAATCTTGATGGAGTTCAGCAGGTAGAGGACGACGATAGCAATGATAACCAGGGTGGGAACACCAAGGGACATGAGAAGTTCCTTTCGCTACACAGCAGGGATTGTACTCCAGCCGAACTCGCGCCGCCTGTGCAGGTTTGAACAGCGTGCGGGAGACCATAAGGCTCAATTTCCCGCCCGAGCCCAACGCGAAATCGGGCTCCATCCGGGCAAATTCGAACGACGACCGGCGGGATACCGCGCGCCCCATTGCCGCACGGATAAAACTGGCTATTGCTTCTTGTTCACTGGCTCCGCCGTCGCCTCAACTTGCAGCAGCATCTGGCGGTGCCCCGTCACGCGGAGCGCCGTTCCCTTGGCCACGGGCGCATTCGCCACCGCCTGCCAGATCTCTCCCTCAACCAGCACATGGCCCTGCGGATCGAGCGGCTCCATTGCGGTTGCCGTGGAGCCCACCATCGCATCCGCGCCGATGCGCGATTTCCTTTTCCGCGCGCGCACCGCCAACCGCACCAGAAAAACCGTGATCGCGCCAAACGCCGCGCTCACCGCGATCGCAACCAGCGGGCTGATTCCCATCTCCGGCACAGGCGCCGCCACCAGCGTCAACGTTCCAAACGTCAGGCATACGATCCCCGCAATGGCCAGCGCGCCGTGGCCGCCAAACTTGGCCTCCAGCAGTAGCAGGACCATCGCCGCTAGCAGCAGCAGCACAGCGGTGTAGCGGATGGGCAGCAGATTGAGGCCGAAGACCGCCAACAGCACCATCAGCGTGCCCAGAGCTCCTGGAACGATCGTGCCTGGCGCGTTGAACTCGAGATAAATCAGCAGAGCTCCGCCCACCAGCAAAAGAATCGCGATGTTCGGGTCCACGAGCCAACCCAGTACGCCGTCACGCAGCGACTTCCGCAGCAGTTGAACGCGCGCGCCGCCCAGATGCAGCGTCACTTTCGATCCGTCCATGCGCGTGATCTCTCGTCCGTCGAGCGCTTTCAGCAGCTCCGTGTCGCTGTTGGCGATCAGGTCAATCAGGTGCTGGTTCAGCGATTCCTCAGCCGTATACGAGTGCGACGATTGCACCGCCGCCACCGCCGCGTCCGTATTCCGATCCCGCTTGGTCACGTACGAGCGCAGAAATGCCTCGGCGTCGTTCTCCACCTTTTGCATTTCAGTGTTGTCGGGCTGCCCGCCAAACTCAAACACTGGATGGGCGGCGCCAGCCTCGGTGCCCGGGGCCATTGCGGCCACATCCGCCGACTCCAGAATGAAGAACCCTGCCGAACCCGCGCGCGCGCCCGAGGGCCCCACATACACGATGACCGGCACACGCGAGCGCAGAATTCCACCCACCATGTCACGCATCGAATCCATCAGCCCGCCCGGGGTATTGATCTCGATCAGCAGCGCCCTCGCCCCGTCGATGTTCGCCCGATCGAGAGCCCTCGTGACCTCATCCGCGCTCACCGGCTGAATGGTGTCATCCAGAACCAGCTTGTCGACAAACGGCTGCGTGGGCGCAGGTCCCTGCGCGAAAGCAGAAACTCCCAATCCGATTCCAGGAAAAACCCATAAAGCCGCCGCGATCGCCCAAACGGCAGTGCGGCCTTTCGCAACGATCTGTTCCATAGCTCCCCTCTTTGCAACGGGAACATGAACTTGGTTGTCCGAGGTCAGCGTAGCGATGCCTTCAATTCTCTTAACCGGAATAGCAAAGACTGACCACTGTCCACTGACCGCTATCTTTCCTATCTTCCCCTCTTCGCCTCAATCTGCCGCATCACATCCTGCGCCGCCCGATTCGCCGGATCGAGCTTGATCGCGTCCCCGGCCTCAGTTTCGGCTTCATTCAATGACCCCGCAGTCAGGTCCAGTTGCGCCAGCACAAGATACGCGTCTACCGAAGGCCCCAGTTCCAGTGATTCGTGAGCCTCCTTGCGCGCTGCATCGGCATCGCCGCTGCGTTCGCGTACTTGGGCCAGCCCTGCGTGCGCCTGTGCGCTTGCGTTATCGGCGGCGACGGCATCCTGATAGAGCCGCTCCGCTTCCAGCAACAACCCCCGGTCAAGAAAGCTCTTCGCCTGCGTGCACAGCGTTTGTGCCCGTTCGCGAGATGTCAGCGAAGCCAGCCGCCCGGCATTCATCTGGTCCAGCATCGCCGCTGCCTGCCGGAACGCCGATTCATCGAAGGTGCGCACAATCCGTTCCAGCGGATCTGCGCTAGGATCGGCATCTCCTGCTCCGCTAGCCCCAGCGGGTTTTCCTTTCCACGCCTGATCGAGCGCAAGCGCCTCGCTGTCGTTCGGGCGCAATTTGAGGCACTGCGCCAGCTCGTTCAACGCTCCCGGAAGATTCCCTTCGTGCTTCAGGCTCACCGCCAGGTTGAAGTGGTAATCCGCTGCGTTGGGATCGGCGGCCGCCGCCTGGATAAACAGCGATATCCCATCCTTGCCCTGCCGGCTCTCGGCCACGCCTTCGTTATTCACCACCTCGGCCAGCGGCAGCACGCGTGCCACATCCGCAAACGCCTCCTCCGCGTGCGCATAATCTCCGGAAAACATCAGCGACAGACCGCGGTAAAAGCCCGCTTCGAGCCCGTCGGGTCCATTGCGATCCACTTTGGCGAAAGCCTCGGCCGCGTCCTGGTACTGTTGTCCCTTGTAGTCTTCGCGGCCCAGTGCCATCCACGCCTGCCCGAAATCCGGGCTCAGCTTCACCGCGGTTTGCAAGTGCCGCAAGCGCTCCGCCTGGTCGGGCTCCGTGATGCCGCGAATGTATTGCTCGAACGCGGTCAGCGGAATTCCGGTCCCGGCGGCCGCAAATGTCTGCTCAGCCACGTTGAAATTGGGATCAAGCTGCTTGGTCAGTTTCCACGCCAGCTCACCGAACACCGCGATCATGTCCTTCATCTCGCCGCGTGCGCTCACCTCCGGCAGCATGCGCAACTCAGGCACGTCCACCAGCGTCGCCACGGCCACAATCCCGTTTCCGTCGGTGGTATAGCTGCCCACCACAATGGAATCGGCGTCCAGCGTCTGAGCCAGTTTGATCGCGCTAGCCCGTGAAGGCTGGAAGCCTTGCGGCAGCCCCAGGTGGTCCAGCGCGTACATGCGGTCGGCGCGGCTCGTCGGCTGGAACCCGGCCGAAGCAAAGCGCGCGCTCAGAATCTCCGCCGCAGCCTCGCGCATCCACTCCAGATTCGGCTGCCCTGTCCGGTTGTCGAACGGCAGCACCAGCAGGACTCGCGATCCGAAAGTCCCGGATTCCGCTCCGTCGCCCGAAGCATCCGGGCTCGTCTGCCCCCACACGCAAACCGAGGCAAGCAATGCGCAAAAAAACGTCATCGCGGCGCCGGCGCCAATCCGCCGCACCCACCGCAAACGCATTGCATTTTGATGAAGCACGTCAGGGAGATTATAGGCGCTGGAGCAGTTTCGGAATTAACGTAGAAGTTTTGAGAGCTCTGAAGGGTGGCATTTTCCTGCTGAAAATGCCACTTCGCTGTGTGCTTTCTGTCCACACCAATTCCGAAACTGCTGTATCGCTCTCATCGGCGCGTCGCGCGCGGGCTTTGTGCCGCGGCCGCCCGATTTCGCTTGGCCTCACGCAACATCGCCGCTATCATCGCTCCATGACGCCGCTCACTCCACCTCCCCGGGTCAAGCCGCTCTGGCGAGCATTGGTCGAGATTGCGTTTATCGTATTCCTCTTTTATTCGAACCTGCTTATGGGCGAATTCACAGGTGTCAACGGCCAGAACAAGACGTTCGCATTTGCACTTCGCGACATCATCACGCCCACCAACTTCCTCATCGCCGTCGTCAGCGCCATCATCGGCTACGGGATCTTCGAATTCCTGCGCAAAAAGCTATAGGGCCTGCTCCGAAGCCTCGCGCAGCCGCCGCGAGAATTCGTCACAGGCTCTATACAACTAACCACTAATCACTAATCACTAACCACTGTCTTTGTCAGTCCGCAAACGCCTCTTCTTCCACCTTCGCGGTCTCGATCGGCCGCTCCGGATAGTATGCGTTGCGCGCGTACTGTTTCACCATGCGGTTGGTGTTGAAGTACGACCCGTTGAACGCCAGCGTCGTCCGCATCAGCCGCGCCCACTTCTCCGGCGCGTCGCGATAAAGCGGAACCACCGCAGTCTCCAGCTTGGCGTAAAGCGAGTGCGCTTCTTCGGCGTCGTTGGCTCCGTCCTCAATCGCCCAACCGGTAACGCCCTCGATGCACCCTTCGATCCACCACCCATCCAGAATTGACAGGCTGGGCACGCCGTTCATCGCCGCCTTCATTCCGCTCGTGCCCGACGCCTCATACGGCCGTTTCGGCGTATTCACCCACACATCCACGCCCGCCGTCAGTTGCGCGCCAAGGTCCCACGCATAGTTCTCCAGGTACACGATCCGCAGATCGCTGTTCGAAAGCTTGCCCGCCTCCGCCACCACCTGCTGGATCAACGCCTTTCCCGGCTCGTCCTGCGGATGCGCCTTGCCTGCATACAGAATCTGCAAGCCACCGGCCTTCGCCGCGATCTCCTTCAGCCGCTCTTCATCGGTAAACAGCAGAGTCGCGCGCTTATACGTCGCCGCGCGCCGCGCAAACCCCAGCGTCAGCACCTTGGGATTCAGCACCAGCCCCGTCCGCGAACCGACCTCGGCCAGCAATTCTTCCTTGGCTCGCGCGTGCGCCGTCAGCATCTCGGTTTCCGGCACATCAATCGCGTTGCGCAAATACAGATTGTCGCGCCGCCACGCGGGGACATGCTGGTCCAGCATCCGCTGCACCGGCTCGCTGATCCATGTCGGCGCGTGCACGCCATTCGTGATCGAGCCTATCGAAAATTCCGGAAACATGGCCCGCGAAACCTTGCCGTGCTGCATTGCCACGCCGTTCGCATTGCGCGAAAATTTCAGCGCCAGCAGCGTCATGTTCAGCAATCCGTCGCGGAAGCATCCCAGCTTTTCCAGGCGCGTCGTCCGCTCCCCGCCCAAAATGCGAATCGCCTGCTCGGTCGAGAACCGGTCATGTCCTGCCGGCACCGGAGTGTGCGTCGTGAATACGCACTTGCGCCGCACCACCTCAATGTCCGACTCTGTCGCCGCGCCCTGCGGCCCGCCGCCCAACTGGCTTTCAAGCAGCGCCAGCGTCAGCAGCGCCGCGTGGCCTTCGTTCATGTGGTACACGTTGATGCGCAGTCCCAGCGAATGCGCCATGCGCACGCCGCCCATTCCCAGCGCAACTTCCTGCTGCAAGCGGTAGTTCGTATCCCCGCCATAGAGGTGATCCGTCAGGCCCCGGTCCCATCCCGAGTTTTCGCTTAGATCCGCGTCCAGTAGATAGATCGGCACCACGTGCCCGAACTGCCCCGTCAGGTCGTACCGCCAGGCCCGCAACGTGACGGTGCGGCCTTCCACCGCCACCGTCACCCGCGCCGTTTCTTCCGTGCAATAGTCCGCCGGGTTCCACAGCTGGACCTCTTCTGTCTGTGCCCCGTGCGGGTCCAGATGTTGCTGGAAGTACCCCTTCCGGTGGAGCAGCGTAAACGCTGCCAGCGGAATGCCCAGGTCCGCCGCCGAACGCAGCGTATCTCCCGCCAGGACACCCAGCCCGCCCGAATACGTGGGCATCTCCGGACGGATCGCGACTTCCATGGAGAAGTAGGCCACAAGGCCCGTGCCAGGAATTGTCTCGTGCAACGAAGACTTCGACGGAGTAGGTTCCATATATTTTTCTTTCCGGCGAACAGGCCGGAACAGCATGCCCGCCCCGAATCCAATCGAACCCGGCAAGCTTGGAACAGTTGCCTAATTCATCGGGGCAAATACCACACAAGTTTAGCAAGGAAAGCGCAGTGAAAAATGTCTCTGTTCAGTTGTCAACATGGTTCTTTCGTGTCAGTTACTTACAGGTTTCCATCCAACGAGATTAATGATTTCAAATCTGTTCCGAACTCCGTTCGCTCTTGGCCGCTCAGCAAATTAGCGCCGCCAGCTTCGCTAACTCCGCTGCTTTATTCCAGCCGGTGCGCCCCTCCCGATGCATGGCAAATGTGAATCTGAGGAGTGATTCCCGTTCTCGCCGCATAACGCACGCCCAGCGCCTCGGCAAACTTTGCCGCCTCGCTCTGCTCGACTAAGTTGATGGTGCAGCCGCCAAACCCTCCGCCCGTCAGCCGTGCCCCGATCAGCCCGGGAATATCCTGTGCCAGCTCCACCATCGCATCCGCTTCCACGCAACTTCCCTCAAAGTCCTGGCTATAGCTCCGATGCGCCTCGGCCATCAGTCGTCCCAGCTCCTTCATGTCGCCCCTGAGCAGCGCGTCGCATGCCGCCACCGTGCGCAAATCCTCGCTGATCACGTGTTTCGCTCGCATCAGGCTCTTCGGCTCCATCTCATGGCCCCACTTCTCCAGGTCCTCGAGCGTCGCGTCCCGGAGAAATGGCACGCCCGGCCTGTGGCTCGCGATCACCGCGCACGCCGCCTCCGACTCGCGCCGCCGCGTCGGATAATCTCCTCCCGCCACTGAATGCTTCACCATCGTATTGGCAATCACCAGCGCCACGTGGTCCGGAATCGGCGCCAGTTTGTAGCTCAGGTCGCGGCAATCGAGCAGCAGCGCGTGGTTCTCCTTTCCATTCACGCTGATGAACTGGTCCATGATCCCGCAGTTCGCGCCAACAAACTCGTTCTCCGCCCGCTGGCACAGCCGCGCCAGCACCGGTCCCGGATAAGTCGCGCCCACCAGGTCCAGCACCGCCAGCGCCGTCGCCACCTCCAGCGCCGCCGAACTCGACAGCCCCGACGCCAACGGTACATCGCTCCAAATGCTGAGGCTGAACGCGGGAATTTTGTGCCCTTTGCCAGCCAGGATCGACACAACGCCCATCGGGTAGTCAGTCCAGTGCTTGTTCCCCTTCGCCGGCAACGCCGATGCGTCAAACGTCTTCGCCTCGCCAAGGTTCTCGGAGTAAACCACGATCTTGCCATCCGTCCGCGGTGAAATACCCGCCAGCGTGGCAAAGTTGATCGCCGCCGGCATCACAAAGCCCTCGGCATAATCGGTGTGCTCGCCGATCAGGTTCACGCGACCCGGCCCCACAAAGATTGCCGGCTCCGCGCCAAAGCGCTCGCGGTGCATCGAACGAAATACTGATGGATCGTGCATCTTCCTCAACCCTTTCTTGATTTCAAGCCTTCAGGTGGGCAAGGGACGATTCCGTGACCCCTCGCTCCCTGCCCAATGATAACGTTTTCTCGTCAACCTCTGGCCTTCCAACTTCAGCCGCTGTTCTCACGTCCCCTCAACCTCACCGCTCGCAGCGCTCAACCGATCCCAAATCTCGCCCATCCACGCCTCATGCTCCGGCTTCATCAGCACGCTGCGCAGGCAGGTCATAGTGCCGGAGCCTTTGTCCATGCGGCCGCCCAGCCCAAACCCAAACCATGCCCGCGGCAATTCTACTAGCGCCAAGTGCAACCCGCGATCGGCACATGCGTCGAACACTCTTTTGGCCCGCTCCGAAGCCTCTTCGGGAGTTGCCGCACGAAGCGCCCACACGACAATGTCCAGTTCCGGCAAACTCGGCGGGTGCCCCGGGTCCCTCGCATTTGGGGACCCGGGAAGCGATGCCCCCAAGTTTACAAACCTCGCGTCTGCTCGCAGTCGCCGGTCCAGCTCCACCGCCGCGCGCCGTCCCTTCGCCAACCCCTGTGCAAACGCCCCGCCCGGAACAAGCGGCAGCAACTTCTGCGTCGCCCAAAGCGCAACCGCCGCCGCCCCGGCGCGCGAGCACTCCAGGCTGATCTCACCCAGGTGAAGTTCCTTCGATGTGAAATACGTGTACGGCGAATCGTGCTTGTAGAATCGCCCCTCCCCCGGATCGCGAAACAGCACGCATCCGCACCCATACGGCTGCAAGCCGTGCTTGTGCGGATCGATCACAATCGAATCCGCCAGCCCGATCGCCGCGTACGCCCGCTGCGCCGGCTCGCCCAATGATTCGGAAATCAGCCCGAAGTACCCGCCATACGCCGCGTCCACATGCACTCGGAATCCGTACTGCTCCTTCAGCTTCAGAATCTCGTCGAGCGGATCCACTGCGCCCATCGCCGTCGTGCCTAGCGTGGCCACTACGGTCCCCACGTCGCCCTTGCGCAGCTCTGCTTCCAGCGCATCCAGGCTCATCCGGCCGCGCTCGTCGGTCGGCACGCTCCCATATCCGAGCTTGAGCACGCCGCTGATCCGCTGGTGCGTGTAGTGCGCCTGCTCCGAGCCCACAATCCGCCGCCCAGGAGCCATCTGCCCTGCCATCCACAGTGCCTCCAAATTGGCGAAGGTCCCGCTCGACGTCAGGTGACCCAGAAACTCCTTCCATCCAAACATCCCCGCGATTTCGGTGACTGCCTCGACCTCCATCGCCGAGCTCGCCCGCCCGCCGTCGAGCGCATGGTTGTTGGGATTGATGGTCATTGCCAGCGCATACGCCGCCCGTGCCAGCGGATGCGGCGGTTTCAACATCTGCCCGGCATATAAGGGATGGAAATAGGGATAATTGTCGCGCAGGCGATGCGCCACCGCCTCAAGCACCCACCCCATGCCAGCCAGAGGAAGCGGCTCGCCGAAGGGGGGCAGTGCCTTGAACTCGGCCTCAAGCTCCTCGGTGGCGCGAGCCAGCAACTCGGGAACGGGATCCTTGGGCACGTTAAGCTCTCGCTTTATCACAAGAAGGGTACGACATGACAGCGCTCAAACTCGAGCCGTTCCGAGGTCGAAAGTGAAAAGGTTTTGCTGAAGGCATAGATGTCGGCTCCTCAAGGTCGTTTCTGGAAGCCCCTCTCTGACTCTACTGCTGTCGAGCAGACGCGATCTAGAACAGGCGCAGAAGGAGCGGCGTCTCACAATGCCCTCGCGGACACTAGATCTTGAAGAATGTCGTAGAATGCGATCTCACGGTGAAGACAACCTATGAAAGAGCGAAGTGAAGTCCTTACCAATTCATCGGATTGGTTTTGGTTTCTGTTTTCTTCGGCGACAATCGGATTCTTCGCGCTTCCGATCCACGAATTGGGTCATATTTTGGGGTATCGCCTGCAGGGAATCCCCGCAACGATGTCCTACGCCCGAGAGTCGCTACCGCCCGGTCAGCCGCAGACGTTCCTCGGTGTCGCTGGGGGGCCGCTGCTTACGCAATTCCTGTGCTGTGTGGCTCTAGTGCTCATCTATCGCAATAAATGGCTGCTTACTGCATTTCCTCTGGCCGTCATCATGAGCCTCGACAGAATCATCCTCTATGGCATCGCCTGGCGGCAGTTGCTCGTGCTTCATCGGGCTCCGGGAATGGATGAGACGAAGATGGCCGGTCTCCTGGGTTGGAATCCGTTCTCCTGGTACGTAGCCTTCACACTCTTTTTTATTTTGGCTTGGGTTCTCATTGCTCTTCGTCTGCGCTTTGGGGTAGCGAAGAACACTCTGCTTTGTGTCATACCCGCCATCCTATTTGTGGCCCTGGCGGCCTTCGGAGTTTTTGTCGTTGAACGGAACCTGTTCCCAGAGCAATTCCGAATCCAGTTTGGGTGATGTGCCGCTAAAGCTCTATGGTTCTGCAACTTCCATGGACTAACACCATTTGGTGAGATGAAACACACAATTCCTGCAGAGAATTTTGACGAAAATGATAGAATACGGCCAGCGTTAGAACCGAACCGGGCGTGAGCAGTACTCGCCCAAAAGCAAGATTCTGCCAGTGTTCGCTCCGATTCATCCAGCGCAATTCAATTCAGGAAATACGAACAAAATGGAACAAGGTACTGTGAAGTGGTTTAATGACGCGAAAGGCTTTGGGTTCATCTCGCGCCAGAACGGCGAGGATGTCTTCGTGCACTACTCTGCAATCAACTCTAGCGGTTTCAAGAGCTTGCAGGAAGGCCAAGCCGTGCAGTTTAACGTCGTAAAGGGCCCCAAGGGATGGCAGGCTGCCGACGTACAGCCGCTCTAACCTGATCGGCAGGATTCCGGCGGAATCTGGTTCGAAACAGCAGTAGGGCTGAGCCCGCTCCTGAGCACAATCTGGAGCGAACCCAGCCCTTTTGCGTTTTTGCCGCCGAATTTCGGCATGCATTTGGCGCGCGCCGCGCTAACTCCTCTGCCCACTAACCCCGAACGCGTCGCCGACTCTGCCCTCGCTGACTTGCTGACCGGCTATCTCGCTGCCCCCGCCCTCGACTTCGCGCCTTCAACCCTCTATCCTCAGAAGTTGGCCGCATCCTGCTTCATTCCGCTGCGTTCCGCGGCCACACCGGAATTCACAAAGCACATGAGCACGAACTTGATCGCCGTACACTTGCCCGACGGGGCCATTCGCGAAGTGCCCTCCGGCACAACGCCTCTTGAAATCGCTAACTCAATCTCCCCGCGCCTCGCCGCGGCCTCCATCGCCGCGCGCATCGCTCCAGTTTCTGCAGTCGCCGTCCAAACCTCCGCAGCTGCCGACAACTCGCACGGCCAATCAGCCGACGAAGCCGCCATGTACGCTGCCGAAGACGCCGCCGCTCCTCGCCTCGTCGATCTCTCCGCGCCGCTTACCTCAGACACGCGCCTCGAGCTCGTCAAGGAAAACGATCCTGACGCCCTCAAGATCGTCCGTCACTCCGCCGCGCACGTTCTCGCTACCGCGGTCCTCGAGCTTTTTCCTGAGACAAAGCTTGGCCACGGCCCGGCAACCGACTCGGGCTTCTTTTATGACTTCTACAGAGAGAAGCCCTTCACACCTGAAGATCTCGTCGCCATCGAGGCCAAAATGGCCGACGTCGTCGCCCGCAATGAGCCCTTCATCCGCGAGTACGAGCCGCGCGAGCAGGCCCTCGAAGAATTCGCTCGCGACGGCGACTTCATGAAGATCCACTTCGTCACGAAGTTCACTGCGCCCGGCGACCAGGTCAGCTTCTATCGCAACGGCAACTTCGTCGATTTCTGCCGCGGTCCGCACGTTCCCTCCACCGGCCGCGTCAAAGCCTTCAAAGTCACCAGCCTCGCCGGCGCCTACTGGCTCGGCGACGAAAA
>JBEKWT010000030.1:0-17495 GCA_049512795.1 Occallatibacter sp. | reverse complement strand
ATTGGGTGCGATCTGTGCCACATTGCGTGCTGGGACGGCGCTCACCAGTGCATTCATCTGGACCGCGTGACCGGGCCGGTGGACGGACACGTGGAACTGCATCGGCCGCCAGCGGCGAAGGAAGCAGAGAGCAGGGCGTCGATTGCGGAGACTCCCGTGACGCGCAAGGAGCGCGCTGCGGCGTTTGCGCCGGGGACCTATGCGACTCCACTCGAGAGGATTCCTCGCGTTGACGAGACGGAATGCGTGGGCTGCAACCTCTGCTCACTGGTTTGCCCAGTGGATGGATGCATCACGATGGTGCAGGTGGATACTGGCTTGAAGCCAGAGACGTGGGACGAACGGACGAGGGGAGCGGCGTGCGTGACGCAGACGCAGCAGCCGTAGGGGAAATGGCAGCACTGGTTTGTCGAGCCTGTGGTGTCCCTGGTCCGAAAATGCGGACCTGTGGCACCCGGCTTTGGGTGCAATAGGAAGGATAAAAGATCATGTTTACAGTCCTGATTCAGAATGGAACGATTGTGAATGCCGATGCCAGCGCGAAGGCGGATTTGCTGATCGATGGCGCGGTGATCAAGGAAGTGCGCGCGGGGATTCCGGCGAGCGCTGCGGATAAAGTGGTGGACGCGACAGGGCTGCTGGTGCTGCCGGGCGGGATTGACGCACACACGCATCTGGATATGCCATTCGGAGGGTCGAAATCTGCCGACGATTTTGAGACGGGGACGAGGGCCGCTGCCATTGGCGGCACGACGACCATTGTGGACTTCGCGATCCAGGCGAAGGGCACGAAGATGCGCGCGGCGCTGGATACGTGGTGGAAGAAGGCTGAGGGGAAGGCGTGCATCGACTACGGGTTGCACATGATCGTGACCGACCTTGGAGACGCGGGTCTGGAAGACATGGACGACATGGTGCGCGAGGGCGTGGCCAGCTTCAAGCTATTCATGGCGTATCCCAACGTGCTGATGGTGGATGACGCCACGATCTTCAAGGCGCTGCAGCAGACGGCGAAGAACGGCGCACTGATCTGCATGCATGCGGAAAACGGATCAGTAATCGATGTGATCGTGCAACAGGCGCTCGCCGAAGGGAAGACCGCGCCGGTTTATCACGCATTGACGCGGCCCACGAAGGCCGAGGCCGAAGCGGTGCATCGCGCGATTGCGATGGCGGAGATGGCCGGCGTGCCGATTTATATTGTGCATCTCTCGAGCGTGGGAGGGCGCGAAATACGTGTTTACGCCGCCACTACGCGAGCGCAAGAACCAGCCGAGACTATGGGAGGGGTTGCGCAAGGACACTTTGCAAGTGGTGTCGACGGATCATTGCCCGTTTTGCTTCGCCGACCAGAAGGCGCTGGGCAAGGATGACTTCACGAAGATTCCCAATGGCGGGCCGGGAATCGAAAACCGGCTGCAACTGCTGCACCACCACGGCGTGGGGCAGGAAAATTTCTCGATCAACAGATTCGTCGAGCTGGTATCGACGGCGCCGGCGCGAATCTTTGGGATGTATCCGAAGAAGGGCGTGCTGGCTGCGGGAAGCGACGCGGACCTGGTGCTGTGGGACCCGGCAGAGGACTATACGATCAGCGCAAAGACACACCACATGCGCGTGGACTACTCGATGTTCGAGGGATTCAAGGTGCGGGGGAACGCGCGCGATGTGTATTCGCGCGGCGAGCTGATTGTGAGCGGCGGGAAGTTTATCGGGAAGCCAGGGCGCGGGAAATACTTGCGGCGCGAGGCGCGGGGCGGGGCGTGGAAGTAGCCGCCGGAAAGCGGCTAGCTATTAGCTTCCAGCTTTCAGCTTCTTCGTGCGATGGGTGTGGATCGTGCTATCCCGGATCCCAGGATCGGAACCTGGGACACGCAAAATCGAAGAGCAACCGCAGATCCTTCGATTTCTTCGCTTCGCCGTTCGGGCTCGCTCGGTCACTCAGGATGACAGCCTGATAAATTGAACTTACTTTTGAAACAGAGCACCCGAATCGTGGAGGAGGTCCGGTGAGCACCGTTGATCCATCGCTATCGAACCGCGACCTGACACCGACCACACCAGACCAGCGCACATGGGGTTTTTACAACTACACGGCGCTGTGGTTCTCGATGTGCATGGAGATTACGACGTACCGGCTGGCGTCGGGGTTGATCGCCAAAGGGATGGACTGGAAGCAGGCGCTCGGAACGGTGCTGCTAGGAAACTTGATTGTGCTCGTTCCCATGCTGCTGAACGCACACGCGGGCGCGAAGTATGGGATTTCGTTTCCGGTGTTTCTGCGGGCCTCGTTTGGGGTGCGCGGTGCGAACTTGGCGGCGCTGTTGCGCGCGGTGGTGGCGTGCGGTTGGTTCGGAATTCAGTCGTGGATTGGCGGAAGCGCGATTGATGCGATGCTTATTGTGATCTGGCCGAACGCGGAGGGAAACGGCGGCATTTTGTGGGCGTGCTTCCTGGGATTCTGGCTGTTGAACATGGTGGTCGTGTGGCGAGGTGTGGAGTCGATTAAGCGACTGCAGGCGTTTGGCGCGCCGTTCATGTTCGTGATGGCTGTGGCGTTACTGATCTGGGTTCGGATGAAGGCGGGCAGCTTTGGCGCGATGCTGTCGACACCGAGTACGTTCCACACGAGGGGCGAGTTTCTGAGCGTTTTTTTCCCGTCGCTGACGGCGATGGTGGGCTACTGGGCGACGCTGGCACTGAACATTCCCGACTTCACGCGCTATTCCAAGTCACAAAGTGCGCAATCGTGGGGACAGGCGTTCGGACTGCCGGTAGCGATGGTGCTATACACGTTTCTCGGAATCGCGGTAACGTCGGCTTCGGCGGTGTTGTTCGGCAAGCCGATATGGGACCCGGTGCAGCTGATTGGGATGTTCCATCAGCCGGTGGTCGCTTTCGTCGCGCTGATTGCGGTTCTGGTGGCGACGCTGAACGTGAATATTGGCGCGAATGTTGTGTCGCCGTCGAACGATTTTTCAAATCTATGGCCGCGGCTGATCAGCTTCAGGACCGGCGGCCTGATTACCGGATTCCTCGGCCTGGCGATGTGCCCATGGAAGCTTCTGGCAACTCCGGACGCGTACATCTTCGGCTGGCTGGTGGGCTACTCTGGGCTGCTGGGGCCAGTGGCCGGGATCATGGTGTGCGATTACTTTTTCATTCGCGGGACAGAGCTGGATGTGAATTCGCTCTATCATCGCGAGGGCGTGTACCACTACACGAAGGGAGTGAATCCGCGGGCGTTGATTGCGCTGGCTCTTGGAGCTGGAATCGCGCTCGTCGGCGTCTTAGTCAAGCCGTTGCACTTTCTCTACGATTACGCATGGTTCGTGGGGTTCTTCACGGCGGGCGCATCGTATGTGGCGATGATGAAGCTGGCAGCACCGGTGGACGCGGCGGAGAGCGCGGAGGAAGTGGCTTAGAAGCAGCTCTTAGCCTTTAGCTGCTAGCTTCATTTGAGTCAGGTTCGGGCTCGTGCTTTCCCACCCTTGGCGTCTGCTGCGGCGGACGCCAAGGATGGGGCAACCCACTTTGCTAGGTCCGCGGCTAGGCTTCCACCAGCGCGTCGGCGATCGAAAGGTGCTCGTCGAGGGCCGCGATGCCGTGGTCGAGCTCTTCTTTCGTAACAATAAGCGGCGGCGCAATGACGAAGTGGCTGACCCAGGCCTGAATGGACACACCCTGCGCCATCATTTTGGCGGCGATTTGATCGACGACGAGCGGCTTGCCTTCCACCTTGTCGCGCATGGTGTTGAAGATCTGTTTCGTCTTGCGATTCTTCACAATCTCGACAGCAAAGAAGAGTCCGAGGCCGCGCACGTCGCCGATTGAAACGTGTTTCGCCTTCAGGGCTTCGAGCTTCTGGCGGACGTAGGGCTCGAGCTCGGCGGCGCGCTCGACGAGCTTGAGGCGCTGCATCTCTTCGATGGTGGCGACAGCGGGACCGAGGGTGAGCGGGTGCGCTTCGTAAGTGTGGCCGTGAGAAAAGTAGTGGTCTTCAAAGTAGTCGGCGATTTTGGTGGTGGTGGCGCAGAGGCCGAGTGGAACGTATGCCGAAGTGATGCCCTTGGCAGTAACGAGAATGTCGGGCTTGACGTTCCAGTTATCAACAGAGAACCACTTCCCAGTGCGGCCCCAGCCGGCCATCACTTCGTCGGCGATCATCAGGACGCCGTGCCGATCGCAGATTTCGCGAAGGCGCGGGAAGTACTCGGGCGGCGGAACGAGGACACCGTTGGTGCCGACGACCGGCTCGACGATGATGGCGGCGACATCGCTTTCGTTGCGGATCATGTGTTCGATGTAGTCGGCGCAGGCGATGTTGCAGGTGGGGTAGGTGTGCTTGATGGGGCAGTCGTAGCAGTTGGTCTCAGGCGCGAAGGCGACGCCGGCGCCTTTACCCGCCGGCTCCATGGCCCAGCGGCGCGGATCGCCGGTGGCTGCAATGGAGCCCATTGTCGAGCCGTGATAGGAGCGGTAGCGGGAGATGATCTTGGTTTTGCCGGTGAACATGCGGGCGATTTTGAAGGCCGCTTCATTGGCTTCAGTGCCACTGGTGGCGAAGAAGAATTTGTTCAGCCCCTTGGGGAGAACTTCGAGGAGCTTGGCGCTGAGGCGGGCGCGCGACGCGGTGGCGTATCCCGGCGCGACGTAGCAGAGCTCGCGGGCCTGCTCGGCGATGGCTTCGACCACACGAGGATTCTTGTGACCGAGATTCACGCACATGAGCTGCGAGCTGAAATCGAGGTAACGCTTGCCCGCGCCATCAATGAACCAGCAGCCTTCTGCATCCGCGATATAGAGCGGTTTCCAGGTTTTCTGAAAGCGCCACGTGCCGTAGTTGTTCTGGCGCGTGAGGTTGGAAATCTGCTCGGATGTAAGCGCTGCAGACGCGGAAGTTTCAATCATGGTGGGCGACCTCCGAAACGGATGCACCCTATCGTACCATCCGGAACACGGCGAAGACGGGGCGGTGAGGTGGCGCCAGAGATGTTGGATCTCGATCGGAGTATCCAAGAATCGGACAGAAATGATGGACGAAGATTAAAGACTTTCCCTTTCCTGCCGATGTACACCGACAGCAGCCGGGACGTGAAGATGGAGATAGCCCCCATTCCGGGAATTCGCGCATTGCCAGCCGTGAGGGCGCCGCAATCGGAAATTCGGCCGCCGTCGATCTTCGACATCGACGCTTCAGCAAGGCCGGGCGACGACGGAGAACAACGGAACAGGAGAAAAGCCGCCGGCGCGGAGGAGAACGAAGAGGACGATCTCGCGCTTGAGGACGAGACGGCCGCGGGCGCGGAGGCCAGCGAAGCGGCGCCACCGAAGCAGGTCGATTATTTTGCGTGATTCAAGACGTCGGGATGAATGCACAATGAGATGGGGCCTGCGGATGGAATGCAGGATGCAAATTGCCGCGGGGTTGGCGGATAAGCATCCGAGCATTTTCGGAATTCGCGTTGACTTCTCGAGTGCATTGACAGGTGGCTTTAGCTTCCACCCCACCGACAAAGACCTGTCTGCGGGGTCCCCGGCTGAGGAAAAGGCCAATTGAGTGTGGGCTTCCGGTCTACAGAAATTGCAGAAAATGCTATCGGCGTGTCAGGCAGTAACGGTCTCGCGCAGCTTGGGTTCAGCATAGAGCGGATCGGACGCGGGGAGAACATCGTCATCGGCGAGCCGCAAGAGCCTGTGAAGATAGGCGCGGGAGATGGAGAGGCTGCGCGCAGCCAAGGTCTTGTTCCCGTTGTTCTCGCGAACGGCGGCGACGGCGAGGTGGATCTTGTAGTCGCGAAGCTGGCGCTCGAATGAACCTGATGACTGATAGTCGGCGATGTCGACGATCTGTTCGAACGCGCCTGCATCCTCTTCCGGTTCGTGCGCTTTGAGGTTCAAGTCCTCGGCGCGGACCACGCGGCCGGGAGCCAGGATGATGGCTCGCTGCATGACGTTTTCAAGCTCGCGCACATTGCCGGGCCAAGAGTAGTTCTGAAGCATCTCCATGGCCGCAGGTTCGATCGAGTCCATTGGTTTTTGGAAGACGTTCGAATAGTGGCGCAGGAAATGGCCGGCAATGAGGGGAATGTCTTCTGACCGCTCCTGGAGCTGCGGTGAATCAATGCACATGACGTTGATGCGATAGAAAAGATCCTGGCGGAATTTACCTTCGGCCACGAGCTTACCGAGATCCTGGTGGGTGGCGAAGATGAGGCGCGCACGCAAGGGAATGAGCTTGTTCGAGCCGAGGCGGCTGAATTCCATCTGCTGGAGGACGCGAAGGAGCTTGACCTGCGTGAAGACGCTCAGGTCACCGATTTCATCGAGAAACAGCGTACCGTCGGAAGCCTGCTCAAAGTAGCCTTCACGCGAGCCGACGGTGCCGGTAAAGGCGCCTTTCTCGTGGCCGAACAACTCGGCTTCAATGAGGGTTTCAGGGATGGCGCCACAGGAGACGGCTACGAAAGGCTTGTTCGCGCGGCTGCCGAGGTTGTGGATGGCGCGGGCAATGAGCTCCTTGCCTGTACCGCTATCGCCCGTGACCAGAACAGCGGCGTTGAGGTTGGTAACACTGCGCACCAACTGGTAGACGCGTTGCATGCCGGGGCTCGATCCGATAATGCGGTCGCAATTACCCGGCTCCTCGATGCGCTGCTGGACACTGTGCAGCTGCTGCTTGAGCGCGGAGGTTTCGCAGGCCCGGACGAGCATTGTCTTGAGGTCGCGAATGGATGGCGGGCGCCGACAGAAGCCAAAGGCCCCGGAACGAACGAGCTCGAAGGCGGTGGAGCGGAGGCTGTCTTCGGCCATCAGGATGGACGGAACACTCGAGGCGATCATGCGCCGGGCAAATTCAAGCCGGGATTGCAGCGTGTCCTGAGAGGAGTAGAGGTCGAGGATCATGACGTCGCAGTCGGGAGCGGACGCGAGGGCGTCCGTTCCATCTCCATCTGGCTGGAGCAGGACCTCGAAGTCCTTACCAAGGGCAGAAGAAAGTAGCGGGTGCAAAGTCCGGTCTTCCGAAAACAGTCCAATTCTGGTCATTGGCGGGCGATCTTCTATGTCGCCGATAGCGCGACGCCATTTAAGAGGCTAGGGCGATGTGAGTTCATCATCGGCAAATGGCGGCGAAGGGAACATTCCTCTTTGGTGCTACTAAAGATCAGACTTTGGTAACGATTGTGAAGCGGAAAGAGACACAAATTGCTGGGAATTCTCTCATCGAGGTCCAGGCGACAGATCAGATTCTCCATAGGACAGGCTGGGCTGACCTTCGTAACCGGCTTCGTAATCTTCTGATTTAGCAATGAGTTACATGGGTGATGGAGGCAAGTCGAAGGGGACCGAGAGGTGTATACGGATCACTCCAGGAGGGAGTGAGGCGTAAACAATTGTGCACACCCGATGGGTCAATTTGTGCCCATCTGACTGAATCGATATGGCTTCATGGCAACTGGAGTTTGGCGCGGGAATTGCTTTACTGGATTGTGTTCCTGGAAGGCGTTCAGGAGAAGGAGCCCGTGTAATGCATTCGTTTGCCTGGTGGCCAACCGTCCTTGTTCTGGGAGTGGCTACCTTCACGGATCTTCGCAGCCGGCGGATTCCGAACTGGCTTGTGTTTCCTTTTTTTGCCTGCGGCCTCGTGGTTTCGGTTTGGCTGCACGGCTGGCAAGGCGCGGGGCAGAGTCTTTCTGGAGCGGGACTTGGGTTGCTGATTTACGGGTTTCTATTCTGGATGGGCGGAATGGGCGCGGGCGACGTAAAACTTTGCGCCGCGATTGGAGCATGGATTGGCCCTTACCAGTTGATTTTGGCGCTGGTGATGACCGGCCTGGTGGGCGGAGTGATGGCGCTTGCGGTGGCGGCGTGGGGCGGATTCTTGAAGGAGCTGTTTCAGCACACCGGCGATCTGGTATTCAACGCGCAAGAACGCGGAGAAGCGGTCTTGAGCAATCCGCGGCGACGCAAGATACCTTACGCACCGGCGATCGCGATCGGGACATTGATTTCGTTTTTTGCACGCTAAAGACGGGGCACGACAGTGTCGAGTTTAGGGCAATCGAAGTATGAACTTCCGGCTGACTGGGACGCTGTGCCAGCCAGTCAACGCGCATACCGCACAGCAAGGAGCGAAAGCAACGTGGCCACGAATCCGTCTCCATATGCAAGCAGCCCGTTTCCCGAGCCGATGGGCGTTGAGGATCTCTCCATCGCGGTGATAAGCCCCAGCGAGGAGCATCGTCTGGAAACCATGCAGGCGATGAATGGTTGCGCGGGCGCCTATGTCAGCGAGTTCTCAAGCTATGCACCGGGAGTGGGCGATCTTCCCGCGGCGCTTGATGAGGATTTCGACGTCATTATCATCGACCTGGACGGCGACGCAGAGTCCGCCCTGGACCTGGTGGAGAGCATCGGGGCCAACGGCGTGGCGACGGTAATGGTGTATTCGGAGAGCTCCGACCCGGAGTTGCTGGTGCGCTGCATGCGTGCCGGAGCGCGCGAGTTTCTGACGCTTCCATTTTCGCAGGACGTGGTGGCAGAGGCCCTGGTGCGAGCCGCAGCGCGGCGGCCGGTGGCGCGGCCACGGAAGAAGGCGGCAGGAAAGCTCTATGCCTTTATAGGCTCCAAGGGTGGGGCCGGGACGACCATGCTGGCCTGCAATTTTGCCGTAGCGTTGGCCAAGGAATCGGGCGAGAAGACTCTGCTGATCGACCTCGATCTGCCGCTGGGCGATGCGGCGCTGAACCTGGGAATCACGGTGGAGTTTTCGGCCATCGACGCTTTGCAGCAGGTGGACCGGCTGGACGCGAAGTTTCTGGAACAGCTCCTGGTGAAACACAGCTCGGGCCTGTGGGTGCTGGCGGCGCCGGGACGGTTTGTTCAATTCCAGGCGGACAACGATGGCATCAACCGGCTTTTGCACGTAGCTCGGCATGAGTTTGAAAACGTGGTCGTGGATATGGGGTCAAGGCTGGAGCTGATGGGAACAACGGCCTACAAGGAAGCGACCACAGTGTACCTGGTGACGCAGGCGAGCATTCCGGAACTTCGCAACTCCAACCGGCTGATCACGCAGTTCTTCTCAGGGCAGGTGCCGAAACTGGAGGTGGTGATCAACCGATATGAATCGCGGGCGCTGGGAGTATCGGAGGAGCACATCACCAAAGCGCTCACCCGGGCGGCGCAATGGAAGATCCCCAACGATTATGCGTCGGTGAAAAACATGCAGATAAGCGCCAAACCGCTGGTGCTTACGGATTCGGCTATTTCGCGGCAGGTGCGGCTGATGGTAAGCGCTGTGACCGGGAAGAGCGACACGGCGGCGAAAAAAAAGAAGGCTTTCAGTCTCAACATTTTCGGATGAGTTGGTAAAAGTCGGAATTCTGGAACTGGAGCGAAGGTAAAACGTGGAAATACTCAATTTGGAATCGTACAAAGCGGAGATTCACCGGACACTGATCTCAAAGCTGGATCTGGAGAAGCTTTCGCGCGTGAACTCGAGCCAGGCGCGGCAGGCGGTCTCGGGCCTGGTCAAAGAAATCATGTCGGACCAGCGCGTGCCGCTGAACTTCGACGAGCAGGAAAAGATCCACGCCGAGCTGCTGGATGAGGTATTCGGGCTGGGGCCGTTGGAGCCGCTGCTTAGGGATCCGAAGATCTCCGACATTCTGGTGAACGACAAGGATCACGTGTTCGTGGAAAAGGGTGGACTGCTGCAGAGAGTGGACACGACGTTCCGCGACGACCGGCATTTGATGCAGATCATCGACCGCATCGTTTCGCGTGTCGGCCGCAGAGTGGATGAGTCGTCGCCGATGGTGGACGCGCGCCTGCCCGACGGATCGCGCGTCAACGCGATCATTCCGCCCCTGGCGCTGGATGGGCCATCGGTGTCGATCCGGCGCTTCGGAACCGGCCCGCTGGCGGCCAACCAACTGGTGCAGTTGAAGAGTATTTCGCCGGAGATGATGGAAGTACTGTCGTCGGCCGTGCGGGCGCGCATCAGCCTGCTGGTCTCAGGAGGCACGGGCGCTGGCAAGACGACGTTCATGAACATCCTGTCGCAATACATTCCGAACAACGAGCGGCTGGTGACGATCGAGGACGCCGCCGAATTGAGGTTGGCGCAGGAAAACATCGTGCGCCTGGAGACGCGGCCACCGAACATCGAAGGGCAGGGCGCGATCCGGCAGCGGCAACTGCTGATCAATGCCCTGCGTATGCGGCCCGACCGCATCATCATCGGTGAGGTGCGCGGCGAGGAAGCGTTCGACATGTTGCAGGCCATGAATACCGGCCACGAGGGCTCGATGACCACCATTCACGCCAACACGCCGCGCGACGCGCTGTCGAGGCTGGAGTCAATGGTGGCCATGACCAACATGAACCTGCCGGAAAGATCGGTGCGGCAGCAGATGGCTTCGGCGCTCACGATCGTGGTGCAGGCCACACGCATGAGCGATGGCACACGCAAGATCACCAACATCTCGGAGATCACGGGTATGGAAGAGAACGTGATCAGCATGCAGGAGATCTTCACGTTTGAGAAGAAAGGCATCGGCCAGGACGGCCGCGTGATCGGCGTGTTCAAGCCCACGCGCATCCGTCCCCGGTTCCTGGAGAGGCTGCGCGTGTCGGGCGTGATCCTGCCGCCCAGCCTGTTCGAGCGGGAAACGCCGGTCAACTGAGAGGAAAGGAGGGAAGCAAGATGGGATTGATTATTGGTCTGGTCTTTGTGGGCATATTCACGCTAATCGCGCTGCCGTTGGCGGCAATGGGACCGTCCAGCAACGCCAAGCAGGCCCTAGCCACTCTGGACTCTGCGATTAAGGTCGACCGGCGGGAATTGCTTCCGCAGAAACTGAATGTACGCAAGAACGAATTGCTGAGCAGCATCCCCTGGCTGAACCAGAAGTTGTTGAAGTTCGAGCTGACGCCCTATTTGCGCAGAATGCTGAGCCAGGCCGATCTGGATTGGAGCGCGGGGCGGCTTCTGCTGGTATGCGCGGCGGGTCTTGTAATCCCGACTTACGCGCTTCTGGAGACGACCGGCAACACCTTGCTGGCATTCGCGTCGGGCGCAGTGCTGGGCGTGCTTCCGTTCGCCTTTGTTCTTTTCAAGCGCCACAGGCGCTTCAGCTCATTTGAAAAGAATTTGCCGGAGGCGTTGGATTTGATGGTCAGCGGCCTGCGTGCCGGGCATAGCTTGCTGGCGGCGATGGCGCTGGTGGCGCGCGAATGCCCGCAACCAGTGGGCGGCGAATTCAAGATTTGTTTCGAGGAGCAGAACTACGGCCTGGAGATGAAGGCAGCTCTGGAAAGCCTGATCGTGCGGGTTCCGCTGCAGGATTTGAAGATCACAACCACGGCGATCCTGATCCAGAAGGAAAGCGGAGGCAACCTGGCGGAGGTGCTGGACAAGACGGCGTATGTGATCCGGGAGCGATTCCGGCTCAAGCGCCAGATCATGGTGCACACCGCGCAGGGGCGTCTTACGGGCTTGATTCTTACGCTGTTGCCGATTGTGCTGGGCGTGGGCATTTATTTTGTGGATCCGGGAATGATCAGCATTTTGTGGCATCGCCAGATCGGCATCGAGCTGATGTGGGCTGCCGCCGGGCTGATCGTACTTGGCGGATTTGTGATTTGGAAGATCGTTGACATCGATGTGTGAGGAAGAATCGTGACTTTTCTAATTCTGGCATTCGTGGCAATCTTCGTGCTGGTGGGGAGCATCGGCGTGCTGATGTTCTATCGCGAGGCGGCGCTGGAGCGCATCAGCCAGGTGATCAACCCGCGGCCCAAGCAGAAGTCGCTGGCCGAGACCTTCCAGAATACCGGGTCTTCGATCGGCAACGTGGTCAAGCGGTTCGAGAACCTGATGCCGAAGAGCGAGAAGGAAGTTTCCGTCATTCGGCTGCGGTTGACGCGGGCAGGGTACCGTAACGAGAACGCGATGAAGATCTTCTACGGCAGCAAGGTGCTGACGCCGCTGCTGCTGGTGGCCATTGCCGCGGTGACCGGATTAGCAAGTCTGGCTCCCTTCTTCGTATACCTCGTGGCGCTCGGCGGAGGATTCCTGGCCCCGGACTTCTGGCTGGGCAAACGCATCACTGCCCGGCAGAAGAAGCTGACGCGCGGCTTGCCTGACGTTCTCGATCTACTGGTCATTTGCATGGAGGCGGGCCTTAGCCTGGACCAGGCGACGGCGCGCAGCGCGGAAGAGTTGAGCCAGTCGCAGCCGGAGATTTGCGATGAGCTGAACGTAGTGGTGCTGGAACAGCGCGCCGGTCGCGCCCGTTCTGAGTCCTGGAAGAACATGGCGGAGCGCACCGGCGTTGAATGTCTGCGCAACCTGGTATCGATGCTGGTGCAGACAGAACAGTTTGGAACGAGTATTGCCAAAATGCTCCGCGTTCATGCGGATACGCTGCGCGTGCAGCGCGTGCAAATGATCGAGGAGATGGCGGGGAAAACTTCAGTCAAGCTAGTGTTTCCGCTGGTGCTGTTTATTTTTCCTGCGCTGTTTCTGGTTACACTGGGACCAGCCGCGATCGTGATGGCTGAGTCGTTCAGTGCACTGACCAAATAATTGAGGCAGGAAGAGGAAAATTGTATGGATCAAACGACGATTATCAGAATTGTTGCAGGTGCTTTGGCGGTCATCATTCTGGTGATCCTGATACAGCGCCGCCGGACGCGGGTGAAGTAGAAACCCGCGCGCAAGATTCCGTGGCGTGAAAAGGGACTGCGTAATGCCACGGCTGAGAAGAGATGATTCCGTTGCCAAGGTGGCTTGCCGTGTAGACGGCAGACGCCTCAATGGGCAGCCTGGGCAAGGGGAACAGGTGAAGTGTTCCCTTCGCTGGGCTGACAGCAAGCGAATAGAAAGGGCGGAGCGGCACATGGAATTAATGGATAGAGCCGAACTGGCGAATGGGGCGCCGGGGAAAGATGGAGCTGCGGCACAGCCGCCAGGGACCAGGACAATGGAATCGCAAACGTTTTGCGCTTACAACCAGACGCGGGAATGCTTTTTGGGTTTGAAGGTAAGAGCCGGCGACCTTTCCTCGACCCATGTGGCAGAACCGATGCTGGAGAAGCCGATGAAGTCAGGCGAAGGGTTGTGGATGAAGCCTTTCAGAGGGATCGCGGCAACGGCAATGCCAGCGCCACTGGATCTGATTTATCTGGACGACGAGTGCCGGGTGATCGATTTGGCGGAATCGTTTCCGACCTTTCAGGTAAGCTCCTCAAGCCCGCGGCCGCAGAGCGTGCTGGCACTGCCAGCGCACTCGATCTATTCGTCGCAGACACAATCGGGCGATCAGCTTGTGCTGTGCATAGCCGAGGAGATGGAGCGCCAGTTGGAAAAGTTAACCAATATGCGCGAGGAAGCGGAAGCGGAAACGGCACCGGTGATAACAGGCGCGGCGCTGCTCCGCGAAAAGCCGCTTTGGAGCGGGGGACCGGGACTGCTGGAATTGGAGGACCGCAATGGACACGACAAGCCGGAAGCCCTTCAGGCGCACAGCATGGATCTGACACCTCCGGGGGTTAGGACGAAGAGTCAACTGCGGACCTGGATTGAGCGCTGGTGGTCGCCGGATCCGCGAAAGGCTCCGCGGATCAAGGAGCCAGGTCTGGCTGCGTATTACTGGAACGGCGCGGCCCCGGTAGCGCATGGTGTCCGGGATATCAGTTCGTCAGGGCTCTATGTGGTGACGGAGGAGCGGTGGTATCCGGGGACGCTGGTTCTGATGACGCTGCAGAGGACGGACCACGGAGAGGAGTATGCGGAACGGTCAATCGCCGTGCAATCGCGGGCCGTACGCTGGGGTCCGGACGGCGTGGGCTTGCAGTTTATTCTAACCGACGACCAAGACTTACGCGTTGGGAAGAGCACGATGATGGACGCGGCCAGCCGGGAGGAGTTCGAACTCTTCCTGGCGCAATTGAAATTGGAGAAATGAAAAGCACTGTTGAGCGCCAGAGAAATTCCTGAGCAGGGCGCGCTGAAATGCGATGTCAAGGCCGGCCGAGCCGGGAGGTGAAACGATGAAGACGAGAAATGGCCTACGAAGGATGGGCAATCAGTTTGGCCGGCGCGTGAAGCGCGGTTTTGGCCGGCGCGGCGAAGAAGGCTCGGCACTGATCGAGTTCGCGTTGACGCTGCCGATGCTCTTTGGGCTCATATACCTGGGGGCTACGTTGACGCTGGGCATGTACAACTTGCAACAGCTTGGGAACGCGACCTCATCCACAGCGATGGCGGTAGGAAGCGATGCCGGCCTGTTCCCCAACAACGACCCTTGCGCATATGCCGAGAGCACAATCACCAAATCGCTACCGACCTGGACGGTTGCGAATTTCTCATACACGCTGGTCCTCACAGACGTCAGCGACGCTACGCACAAATACACAGGAAGCGGAAACACGTTTTCCTGCACTTCGGCTCCGGCGATGGGGGCAAACTACCCTGTGACTCTCACCGTAAGCTACACGTACTCATGGCTCGGGATCCCCGCGATGCCGTTTTTCCATGCTGGCACCAGCACGGCGGGAACCCTGTCGACGAGCGAATCAGCGATACAGATGTGAGCGGAGAGAAACTCAGATGAAGCGGATTCTGTCTCGTCAAATACGCAAGCTCCTGCGCAGCGAGCGAGGCCAATCCGTCGTGATGGTCGCTATCACCGTCACGGCAATTCTGACCATGGCAGTGAGCTCGGCGGAGGTCGGCCATGTTTATTACGCCTATCGCCAACTCGTGAGCTCGACGAACGCGGCCACGCTGGCGGGAGCGCAAGCCATGTCCGATGCACTCATTAATACGAGTTCGAGTGGGGCTTACACAGCGGAAGTAACGGGGGCAGTGAAGCAATACAGTTCCGTATCAGGGCAATTGAACGCCAGCAGCTTCCTGACGAACGACACGATTGCAACGCAGACTCTCTATTGTTCGTCCACCATGTCGAAGGCGCCATTCTATGTAGAGTGCCAGACTCCCCCGGGCGGTACCACAGGTTACAACGCGATCACGGTAACGCAGACGGCGAAGGTGCCCTTGTGGTTTGGAGGGCTGATCGGCATGTCGTCGATGAACTTGTCGGCTACCGCAAGCGCGGCGATGAAGGGCGGATCGGACATTCCGTACAACCTGGCCGTCATCATGGACACTACAGCCTCCATGCAGGACACCATACCGGGCGATAAAGATTGCACCACGTCGCAGATTTCCTGCGCGGTTCAGGGTCTCGAAGTCATGCTCGAAAATATGGATCCCTGCGCGCAGAACACAACCTGCAGTAAAAGCACTCCTTACGTGGACGACGTGGCCTTATTCGTATTCCCCGCGCCCAGCACGGCCTTTAGCGCTAACGAATATAACTCCCAATACTGCGGCCTCGGAGCTACCAGCGTGCCGTACAACTTCGTCAATGTGACACCGGGGACAAACCAGAATCTCGCCATGGAGTCGACCGGCGCGGATGCGGGCGCGTACGAGATTATTCCCTTCAACGACGTTTATAAAACGAGCGATACGTCGAATCTCGCGGTTGCGTCGGCTCTGGCCGAGGCAGTGAGCTACAGCGGTTCCGGCTGCGCGGGCCTTTCGGCGCCGGGCGGGCAGGGAACCTACTATGCACAAGTCATTTACACCGCTCAGGCTGCCCTCGTCACGCAGCAGCTATCGAATCCGACCTCAAAGAACATCATGATCATCCTAAGCGACGGTGACGCGACTGCATGCGCTTCCGGCGCGAACACCGCGGCCGGGGGTTGCAATACAAAGGGCCAAATTGTAGCGGAGAATAACCCCAATTGTGGCAGCACGGGCGGCAGTTGCCTGAATGGAACCGGTACGAAGACCACGAATCCGTCGGGCTATCAATCCCCCACCTACCCGTCGGCGCTTGGCGAGTGCGGGCAGGCTGTTCAAGCGGCGCAATTGGCTACAGCGGCGGGAACACAGGTCTATACGATTGGTTTCGGGTCGGAGACTTCGGGGTGCACTTCGGACGAAACGTACACCACAGCCGCGGGTTCCACAAATGGCGCAGAGGCGTGGCCGAGCGGTCCCTACGCCGGGACGCCCTGCAACGCGATTGCCGCAATGGCTTCTGACGTAAACCACTTTTATTCTGACAATTCGGGCGGGTGCCCGTCGCTCTCCCCATCAAACGCAAACTTCACGAGCCTGGCACAGATTTTCCAGGCGATCGTGAACGGACTGAGCACGCCGCGCATGATCCCCAACGGGACGACGTAAAGCATCTTCCAAAGCGAAAAGACGAGGTGTGGCACCAGCTTTTGCAGGGTACGGGCGCAAAGCCTGTGCCCTTTCTTGCGAATGGGGCCGGAGAGAACGAATCAAGCGGGCGGCCGAGCTTGGACCGGAAGCAGATGACGCCCGATTTACCCAATCATTTGTTCAACTTGCAGCCCACCGGTTCTTTGAGTACCCTAGTCACCACTGAATAGCACGAAAGTGCAATATTCCGATTACTGCCCATACAAGATCATGAAATGTGATCCCCAGTGCCTGGGAAGGCCGCCGTGGACTCCGCAAGAGCGGTCGGCGACACAACCCAGAAACGTAATCGAGTAGGAATCCGATTTGTAAGTACAGCGCTTTACTTCCCCAGCAACGCGAATACGATCTTGAGCAAAAACCAGCGAAAGTTCATTTTCCTTTACGACGAGACGGGGGAATGGGGAGATGGACTCATCCGTGGCGGTCAAGGTCCGGGTTGTGAAGTGATGGCTCCCAGTACCGCAAGCCAGCGAGTTGGATCGGTTGGCGCTATTGCTCAATGCGGTGACTGCGCGAGAGGAGGGATTTGATCCATGGGAATGAAACGGTTCGGAAATTCGCTAAGGCACCGGTTCCTGAATAATCAGCGGGGCCAGGCGGTGGTGGCCGTGATGATCACGGCGGCCACAGTGATGTCTTTAGCCGCGGCTTCGGTTGAGACGGGCCACGTGTATTACGCATACGAGCAGCTTGTGGCGTCGACGAACTCGGCGGCGCTGGCCGGCGCGGAAGCCATGCCGAATACGACCCAGGCGAAAACCAACGTGACCACCTACAGCGCGCAGTCAAACGGCATGAACGAGACCGCGATGCTGAAGAATGTGACCGCGACACCGGCGTTCCTTTGCCTGAGCACCGTATCAAACTCGCTGAACGTGCCGTGCCAGACTTCCACGGGCGGCACCGGCGGATACAACGCAATGTCGGTGACACAGACCGCGACGGTTCAGCTTTGGTTCGGCGGGTTGGTCGGCATGAAGCAGATGAACCTGTCGTACACGGCGGAGGCGGCCATGGCGGGCGGGCAGAACTCGCCCTGGAACATCGCCATCATTCAGGACACCACCTCGTCGATGAACGACGCGGATAATGGCGACCAATGCAATGGAACGCAAATCACCTGCTCGCTGCTGGGCATACAAGCGCTGCTGGGTGACCTGTATCCCTGCGGGCT
>JBEKWT010000029.1:0-16497 GCA_049512795.1 Occallatibacter sp. | reverse complement strand
CCGCACGTCGGGCAGGGCAGATGCGTCAAGCGGAGAAAGTTGCACGGGGGCAAACCAAGCTGCATATGCGTTCCATAGCCCACTGCCGCCGGTCTAAGCCAGGCCGCGACGGCAAGAACTGCGCAGGCAAAGGCCAGCAGTCCCATTGCGATCGATTTGTCGGTGCGGCCGTACATTCGGGCACTCCGATTGAACTCAGGGACTTGAACTTAAAAACCGTGCAGGCCCCCTCTGCCCCAGACGAACAACCACCCGATGACGGAGAGAATCAAGGCAACAATGTTCAGGTAAAACGCGCCCTTGGCCGAGCCCTCGTTCAGTTGCGGGGCGCGCCCGGACGCGAATTCGTCCATGTCCTTCTTAGCGAGAAAGATTCCAGGAATCGCGGTGAATGGTCCGCAACAGAACAGGGCTGCAATACCGAGCCCGAGGGCCCACTTGGTATTTTGACCGGTCACCTGGACGCCGGGAGGATAAGCGCCGGGCGGATAAGCGCCAGGAGGATAAGCGCCAGGGGGCTGTGCATAGACTCCGGGAGGCGCGGGGACCGAGCCGGGCGGCGGCGCTGCGTAACCACCGGCTGGAGGATAGGCGCCGGGTGGAGGCTGGCCGGGGGCAGGTGGTTGCCACGCTTGCGGCGGAGGCTGATTGGCCGGGGCCACGGGTGGTTGCGGCTGTTGTGTAGGAAGCGGCGTTCCGCAGCTTCCGCAGAACGCAGCACTGGACTCATTGGTCACGCCACAATGTGGGCATCTGACATCGCTCATCGCAAAGCCTCTTGAATTCCGGATGAAAAGAACTCGGATCGCGAACGGACAGCACATCCCATAGCGCCGCTGTAAAAGCGGCACAAAGGATTCGGCAAGGGGGGAGCCGGTACGAATTACTCTAACCGGTTTAAGCGACGGTTGGGAAAAAATTCTGAGGTTCCCGCCAATCTAACTCTTCGTAAGATCAAAAGGCGTTTGCAGAATCCGGTTTTGCCCTACTTCGGCGATGGAATCCGGATCAGCAAAATGTCGTGGCTCGCGATTTCGACCGGCATATCGTCGGTCAGCCTGATTTGCTTGCCCGTCCAGAGGTCCTTGCCCTTTAGCGGGCCGCGCAGGCCGAGCCTGGCAAGGCTCAAATGAAACGGATGCGTGGAGTACCGGTCGCTGCCGGCGTTGATGACCGCGATGGCCATGGCTCCGCCTGACAAATGCCGCGTCCAGACATCCACTTCGCCGTCGGAGTAGGCGCGCGTGGCTTCGCGGCCCAGGCTGTCCTGGTCAATGGCGATGACCTCGCGATTGGTGAGAATGGCGCGGACTTCAGGCGTCATGTTGGGCAGATCGTTCCCGGCCAGCAACGGCGCGGCGAGCATGGCCCACACAGAGAAATGCGTGCGATTTTCAGCCAGCGAGAGTTTGCCGTTGCCCACTTCGAGCATGTCGGGATCGTTCCAGTGGCCCGGGCCGGCGTATTGGGCGAGCCCGGCCTGTTCGTTCAGGATGGAGTAGATACTGTTCCAGTTGGGCTGAATATCGCCGGTAGTGCGCCACAGGTTCGCGCCGACCTTCGGCCCCCATTCCCACACAGCATCCCAGCCGTACTGGCAAAGCGAGTAGACGATGGGTCTGCCCGTTGTCTTCAGCGCTTTGTCCATCTTGGCGTAAGCGGCAACCATCAGGCGCATCTGCGCGGCTTTGTCGCCGGGCTCCTGCACCTGCATGACCCCCTCGCGATAGCTGCACAGGTCGTACTTTAGATAGTCGATTCCCCATGAGGCGTAGAGCTGCGCGTCCTGAGCTTCGTGATCGAACGAGGCGGCGAATCCAGCGCAGGTCTTTGGCCCCGGCGACGAGTAAATGCCAAGCTTGAGCCCCTTCGAGTGCACGTAATCGGCCAGCGCTTTCATGTCGGGGAACTTCGCGTTCGAATGCAGCACGCCGTCGGCGTCGCGCTCGCCCTCCCAGGTGTCGTCGATGTTGATGTAGACGTAGCCTGCGTCCTTCATGCCGGTGGCCACGAGCTGATCGGCCGCGTCACGAATGTCCTTATCGGTAACTCGGCCGGCAAAGAAGTTCCAGCTGTTCCAGCCCATGGGCGGGGTTAGAGCCACCTGCGGTGGGGCGGGCTTGTCAACGCGGTTATTCCCGGCGCCAGGCGCGGTTTGCGCGCCCGCGGCGAAAGAACCCAAAGCAAAAACGCCAACAGACAAAAGCGAAAGAATACGCATGACGGGAATCTCCTGAAAACCTTTCCAGTGGCATCCTATCTTGCCGATATAGTGACCGGCAACGAACGAAGCGAATCGAGGCATACCCTGAAGTGCGAGATACTTTGAACAATGGCCTTTACTCTCTCTCACGCCGCCGCTGCACTGCCGTTTCGAAGGACGCGTCTTGAAATGTCGGCGGTGGTGACCGGATGCTTCGCGCCGGATTTCGCTTACTTCTTCTTCCTCACTCCGCACGGACTCTTCGCCCACTCATTGCGAGGCGTGTTTCTTGTTGATTTGCCGTTGAGCCTTGTTGCGCTTTGGCTGTTTCATGCCTACATAAAGCAGCCGCTCTCAATGCTCCTGCCGAAGGGGTTTCGCGCGCGACTGAAACCCCGGGAGAACGGTTTCTCCTTTTGGCCTCCGGCGCGGCTGGCGCTCATCGTGATCTCTATTCTGATTGGAGCGGGTACGCATATTTTATGGGACTCGTTCACGCACCCTTTCTATTGGCCGTATCGACATTGGAGCTTCCTCAGCAAGGTATTGCACTTGCCGATTGAGGGGGATATTCCAATGTACAAGGCGCTGCAATTCGGCAGCTCAGTGTTCGGCATCGTTGTTCTTGCCGTCTGGGTGTGGCTTTGGTATCGCGCCACCAAACCGGTTGAATTGCCGATCGCGGAGCCCTACACACGGGCGCAAATTCGCGTCATCACCGTGCTGGCGCCTGCGGTGGCGATTTGCGGCGGAATGCTCAGGGCTTATGAGGACGCCGGTCCTCCGGGCCTGGAATTTCGATCTTTGGTGCACTTCGGGCTCGAGACAGGAATTACCGCAACCATGTTTTTTGGGGTTGGACTGCTGATCTGTGGGGCAGTCTTCCGGAGGCGAATCGAAGTAACTGAGCAGGTTTGAGAAGGGAAAGAATCAGCTGCTCATGGCTCTGCAACCGGCGTTTCCTTCTCTTTAGGTCCGAACAGAAGTTGAAGGCCGATGTAGGCGATCCAGCTCGGCTCGCCGTTGGTCCGGGTGACCGCCTGGATGGCGCGGCCGCCCATAAACAGCAGACGCAGATGGCCGGAGTGGCCGACGGTTTGGCGGCCGCCGAGATCAATCGTGAAGGAGCGCTGTTTGGGCTGGCTGTCGATTTGCTGGCCGGGGGGGCGATTGATGGCCTGCAGGTCGTAGAGTTCTGCGTAGAGCTCGGTGCGATCGTTGAATTCGTGTCCCGCGATCAGACCGCGGCCCCACTGGTCGGGCGCATTCCTGTTGCCGATCCATCGGCCCACTTCGCCGTTGAGCGCGAGCCAACCTACCTGCGCCGTCGCTTCGATGGGGAGATAGTACTGCGGGCCTGGCTGCACGATGCCGCGCCGAACTGAGCTGGTGGGGTTATTGATCATCACCTGCGGGTAAGTGCCCAGCGAGAAGAGCAGATTCTCATCGGTTTTTGGCTGGCCGGCGCGATGGTATTCGAAATAGCGCCACTTGATACCTGGGTAGGATTCGCCGAGCCCCACTCCGGTGGAGTTGTTCGGATCCGTAGCGGCGGCGAGGGGCAACTCGTACTTGAGCTGGATGCGATCGCCCCAACCATAGTTGATGTCGACGTCGGGGATCTCGTAGTACGACTGGCCGGGATTGTGGTTTGCGATCCAGCCGAAGTTGATCTCCCAATGGTGATTGCCGGGTGTGCCGGGATCGTCGCCAATAAACGGCGGCCCGCCCTGCGCGTGAACCAACATTGCGCCCGCTATCGGCACGAACAGCGAAAGAATCGTGAGCAGGCGGCGCATGGGATCGACGAAGGACTTCTGCGGCATGGGTTCCTGGCGATCGCGGGAGGATCCAAATCAAAGTTAGCATTTTGTTGCTCGCCGGGTGTGAGGAATGGCGCCGGGTGCGGTACGACCTGGGAGATTCCAAGGTTGTGCGACAATACCGACATCAGTTACAATGTAAGCATTATGGCTTCAACCCGATCCATTGTTGTGAGCATGCGGCTGCCTTCGGAGAGCGGACGAAGGTTGAAGCGCATGGCCAACCGCCACGGCTGGACTGCCAGCGACGCCAGCGCGCGCCTGGTGGAGGAAGGCCTGCGCCGATCTGAGTTCGCCTTCATCGATTTTCGCGATTCTGCTGCCGGCCGCCAGGCCTTTGTGCAAGGCAGCTCGTTGGCGGTTTGGGAGGTGGCATTGCTGCTTCGTGCCTACAAGCAGAACGCAGCGGCCGTGGCCCGGCATCTGGACTGGTCTGAGCCGAGAGTGCGCGCGGCGGCCCATTACGCGGAGGCATTCCCCGAGGAAACTGCCGCGGCTTTGGCCGACAACGACGCCGTGGACTTGAAGGCGCTGAAACGCATGCTGCCCCAGGCGCAGGAGTTTGTCTCGCGCGGCATGCGAAATCGCAGAAATGCTTAAACTGCTGCTCGACGAGCACATTTCGCCCGGTGTGGCGGCCGGGCTGCGGCGCAGGATACCCTCCCTTGCCGCTTGCGGGCTGGCGGAATGGGAGGCAGGGGCATTCGTGGGACAAGACGATGCAACCTGCCTGCGCCATGCGGCCACGCATCGCTGGACCTTGGTCACGTACGACCGCCGCACGATCCCTCCTCTTCTGAAAACCTGGGCTGAGGCTGGCCAGCATCATGGCGGCGTGATTTTTGTCGACGAGAAGACGATTTCGCCGTCTGACATCGGCGGGCAGGTCCTCGCGCTTACTGCACTGGCCAGGGAAGCCGCGGCGTGGGACTGGACCAACCGCGTTTGCTTCCTGCGGCGGTGAGCGGCTGATCCGTAGCGGGTCCCGGATTTCTTTGCTCCAAACCCCGTGCGCCGGGCCGGCCGGCTCTGCGATACTTGTTTGTTATGCCCATTGACGACCTGCAGCAAGCTGCCCAGAAAATTGCCGGATTCCTGAATAACCTGAACAAGTTGGGCGGGCTGCGCCTCAAATACCGCATCAGCGCTTCCGATGGTGCGAGCGAAGGAGAAGGCGCTGCGCCGCGGCAAATCTCGGTTGAATTGGCCGGGCCCGATGTACCACTGGTGATCCAGCACAACGGCGAGCTGCTGCGAGCTATGGAAACCCTGGCCGCGCAGATGTTGCGCCTTGACCACCACGAGCACGACATGGTCAGCTTCGACGCCGCCAACTTCAAGGCTCTGCGCGCCGAAGAACTGCGGCTGGCCGCTGAAGCCGCGGCCGAGAAAGTGCGCCAAACGGGAGTTCCCTACAGCTTTCCGCCGATGAACAGCCGCGAACGGCGCATGCTACATCTGACCTGCCGGGCTTTGCAGGGTGTGGAGACGGCCAGCGTCGGCGAGGGTTCAAACCGCTTTCTTGTGGTTTATCCCGAGGGCAAGACGAACCTGCCCGTCACGCCACAGTTCAAGCCGCGAGGATTTGGACGGCGGTAAAAACAGGGACCAAGAGAACAAGGGACCAAGGGAACAAGAAGGCTGACCCGAGCGAGGGCGCAGGCTGAATTCCGTGAGTCGCCGGATGGCGCAGTGTGCCACAATCCAAATTATGAAGAAGCAGATTCTCACGCTCGTTGCGCTGGCTTGCGTCACGATCTGCCCCGCGCAAAAGCGCCTCGTCCTTATTGATCAGGATGGCGCCGGGCCCGGCGGGTCAGACCAGATGGCGATGCTGGTGCTGTTACAGGCGCCGGATGTACAAGTGCTGGGCATCACCATGGTGACCGGCGACGCGTGGCGCGACGAGGAAACACTGCACACGCTTCGCATGCTGGAGCTGACTGGCCACGCCGATGTTCCCGTGGTTCGCGGCGCTGTGTTTCCGCTGGTCCGGAACGAGGATCAAACGCGGTTCGAGGAAGCGCTCGACGGCAAGGTCGCGTGGCTGGGCGCATGGGGAGGGGTCGTGGCAGCGACAGCCGGTGCGCCGCGTTCAGTGCCGCACGGGCCGTACGAGATTCCACCGATGCCCGAGGGCGTGCCGGCGACAAAGCCGCTCGACGAAGACGCCGCGCACTTTCTCATTCGCCAGGTGCGCGCGCATCCGCACGAGGTCACCATCTACGCCGCAGGGCCGCTGACCAACATCGCACTGGCCGTCTCGATCGATCCCGAGTTCGCGGCCCTCACAAAGGGAATTGTGGTCATGGGCGGCAGCCTGAATCCGCAGACCAGCGATCCTGAGACCGCCGATCTAGAACTCGCGAACCCGCGCCACGAATTCAACTTCTGGTTCGATCCCGAGGCCGCGCACATTGTGTTACGCGCCGACTGGCCGCGCGTCGACGTTACCACCGAAGACGTTTCCGTGAAGGCGCCGTTCACACAGGAGATGCTGGATGCGATTGCAAAGTCGCAGGCGCCGGCCGCGCGCTATATTGCCGCGTGGAGCCAACGGCGCACGTCGATGTGGGACGAGCTCGAAGCGTGCGCCTGGATCGATCCCGCGATTATCACAAAAAAGGTGGACGTCTACATGGACGTCGATCTGAGCCACGGCCCCAGCTACGGCGACACGCTTGCATGGCCGGAGCCGATGGAGCCAACGACCGGTGTTCGGCTCGTCCACGCGCAAATGGATCTGGATTTGCCGCGCTTCCAGAAGGACTTTGTCGATCTGATGACGCGCACCGAAGCGCGATAAATGATCCCGAATCGAAACGTGTTGAGCGTAACGGAGTTCTAAAGCGGGCGCACGATCCGCCCGCTCATCTTGCCGGCAGTCCAGGATTGTCCGCTCGGATTACTCAGATGTGTGTTCGTCGTCGTGGTCATGATGCTTGTACTTGATGATCGTCTCGTTCAATCGGTCGGCATCAACTGAAACCTGCACGACATTGAGCTCGGCGCCATCGAGATCGACAATGAAAAGCCCCATGCGCTTGCCGTCGGGGTGCGAGAAGATCAACGTTTGCTCGCCGCCGTGACGGCTGGTCTCGCGAATCATCCGCTCCCATCCCTGGCCCAGCCTCTCCTCGACCATGCGGTTCAGCTCCTCGCCATCAACCGGCGCGGAGAAGTGCTCGAACTCGGCAACGCGTACGCCGCCCACGCCGCCGTTAGTGGCCGCGCCCGCCACTACGCTGGCCAGGCCCATCAGCGGGATGCGCATGGCATGCTCGTGGTAGCGGCTCTCGATCGAGTTGACCACGCCGTCAAAACCGCCTCCGCCCCCAGCGGCTCGCACAACCCACCACGGCGCGGTCAGCAGCACGCACAGAGCAGCAACCCCGATCGGAATCCAAAAGTGCCTGTTCATTGGGTGCCTTCTTTCTTGGCCTTGTCATCGGTCTTGTCTTTGCTGGCCTTGTCTTTGCCGGGCTTGTCCTTTGCGGCGTCGCCCAGCGCGCCCAGCCCGCCTAGCCCGCTCAATCCCTTGAGCTCGCTGAGCTGGTCTAAGCGAATCGGGCCCAGAATCAGCACGATGGTCAGCTCCTTCGGCTCGGCATCGAGCACAAAGATTCCCTGCGGCTCGCCGTTGATCATCTTCATCAGCACGTCGGTGCTCTCGCCGCTCTTGCTTTCGTGTTCGTGCACCATCGGCGTCCACTCGGGAGTTCCGAAGGCCTGGCGCAGTTGTTCAAGCTGGTCCATCGAGTACTCGCCCTCTTTGTCAAACTCGTAATCGCGCACGTAAATGCCGTCGAGGCCCTCGATCAACTGCTTTACCGCGACTTGGTCCTTGTCGTTGTTGTCCATGAACCTGGCGGCGAAGTCGAGCATGCCCTTGCCCAGCGTCACCTCGGTTACGTTGGCGGCGCGCGCGGCCAGTTGCTTTTCAACGGGTGAGGGCAACGGAAGCGGCGAGGGCGATGGTTGGGCCAATGCCGGCGCAACCAGCGCGGCTGTTCCCAGGATGATTGCGGCAACGCGATGTTTCATGATCGATTCTCCTTGGCTTTGCAAATTCCTCTTCGCTGAGAGTCGCCCCTTACTGCGAGTTCTTGTCTCGCTCCTGTAGCTGCCGGTTCATCACCTGGAACGCGTGATTGGTGATACGCAGCGCGGTGAACACCTGCTGCTTGGCCTCTTCTCCCTTGCGGCGCTCGATGGCGTAGTGCCCGGCTAATACGCTCCCTGCCACGCTTGCAACCACCAGCGAGGCCGCGATGCGCTCGAGCCAGATCATGCGGGTGCGCTGCCGCGCGGTCGTGCGATTGGAGCGGGCCTGCGCCCGCTCGTGCCAGCGCTGCTCCATCACCTTGCGCTTCAGGCTGGGCGGCGCTGGTTGGCGCTCCAGGCTCCTGCGGAGCTCGCGTTCGAATTCGTCGATGTTTTCAAACGGATCTTCAAACTGCACGGATGTACTCCTTCAACTGGCTTTCGACCTTGGCCCGCAGCAGCTTGAGGCCGCGCTGCAATTGGCTCTTCACCGTGGCCAGCGGCGCGCCGAGCGTGGCCGCGATCTCCTCCGGCGTCAGGTCCTCCTGATAGCGGAGGATGATCGCCGCGCGTTGCGCTTCCGGCAGCGTCGCGAGCAAAGCTTCAATGCGGCCGCCGAGCGGCGAACCGCTTTCGGGTTCCCGCGCGCCGTGCGATTCGTCGATCTCAACCCACTGATCGATGCCTCGCACGCGCCGGCGGCGCAGCGCATCGGTCGACCGGCTTATGGTTACGCGGCGGAGCCAACAAATCGCGTGCTGCGCAGATTCGATCTTCGCGATGTGCCGGTCGAGCTCCATAAAAACGTCCTGCGCGATTTCCTCGGCCAGGCCGCGATCGCCGGTCATGCGCAGCGCCAGCGAAAAGACCATCGACTGGTGCTCGTCGACAATTTGTTCGAAGTCGGGCTGCCAGCTCTCGGTCATAAAACTCGCTGCTACCTTCTAATCCGCAGGGAAATGCGGGATGGGATGCAGAGAGTTACGCGGCAGGCGAAAAAAAGTTCAGAAATGAGGCAGGGAAGGATCGAGCACGATGGGGTAGAGCGCCCGTACGGCATTCATGGCAGCGGAATCAGCAGTTGAAACGCGCGGTTTCGCCGCCAGCGATAGCGGGCAAAATCGCTATCGAGGGTGAGAATCTCTCCCGTTTCCAACTCGTCGGCCATATGGATTAAACACGCGTCGGCAAGGTCCGCCGGCACGTCGCGGTATTTGCGGAGGATGGCGCGGATGGGCGCCGCGGCTTGATTAAGTTGCATCGGGATTTGAAAAATCCCCTGCTCCACGTTGGCCAGAACTGTCTCGGCCGCTCCGGGAATCGTTCGCAGCAAATAACAACTTTCGGCGATGACTGCTTCGCAGGTGGCGAGGGGCTGCTCCAGGCTTTCGAGTGCCTGCACGCACCGCGCGTGATAACGCTCGCTCCGATCGAGAAGGGCGACAATTACGCCAGTGTCGAGAAGGACACGCTTCACCGCCCAAAGCCTTGCAGGCGTCGCTTATTCGAGCCGAGATCGGGAAAGCCGGACGCGAACTTTCCTACACCGATGACTCGCTTGCGCGGAGCCGCGCTGTGGTACCGCCCCATCAGCAGCAGGCTCTCGCGCACGACGCGGGAGGGGTTCCATCCCAGGCGGCGCACGAGAACATCCAATGCCTGCCGGGCTTCGGGATCGAGACGTGCTTGAACGACCGCTTTCATGAATTGAATTGTACTACAAATCTGTTTTTGTACTACACGAGCTTGCATTTGATCCTCTGAGTCCGGTGGCCTGCGCCGTCCCTACGGGACTCTTTTTCTTGGAACGTCGCCGGTCCCCACGCTGAAGCGCGGGGCTAACGAACGTTGCGCCTATGGCGCGGTAAGGCCCCGAGGCGCATCGACCCCTGAAACCTGAGCCCTTTCCTCAAAACAAATCTGGGATGGCGTTGAATGCGATGCGTGTGGGCGCGGCCTTGTACGCGGTGAGCATGGCGGCGGGCGCAAGCGTGCTCATACCGTACTTGTCGTTGATCTGATCCATGGTGGCGTTGAGGCGCGTGCGGCTTTGTTCTTCTTCAAGGCCGTCAAAGAGCGCCAGCGTGTGCAGGCGATCTGGAACCAGATTGTTCAGTTGCACGCCGATGAAATACGGGTGATCGTATTGCTCGCCGGAGGGGCGCGACTCCCACAGGCGGCGCAACGCGGCGATGAGCGTCTGGTTGTCCTGGCACTCGCTCAGCTTGATCTCGCTGCGCCAGCCGCGCGTGGGCGCGCCGAAGCGCGAAACGGGCATGTTTTCGCCGCGCGGCACAGCGAAACCAATCGCCAGACCGATGTGGCTTGCCCATAGATCCGCCGCGCGCAGGCGCATCGCGGTTTTGTGCAGCAGCTTGTGCGCCACGCCCCAGGCTTTTTCCGCGGTGCGCATCTCGGGCGCGAGCACGTGCGAGTGGCTGATGGATTTCTGATGCTCGAGCTCCGAGCGATCGAAGTCTTCGCCTTGCAGCCAGTGAAAGAGCCGTTCGCCCCACACCGATCCCCACATTTCGCCGGTCTTCTCGCGGCCGAGTGACAGCAGGTCGTCCATGGTGCGAATGCCTTTTTCGTTCAAACGCTTCTCAGTGCGCGCGCCAATGCCGGGCAGATCGCGGAGGCTCAACTGATGCAGCGCCTCGGGCAGAATGTCGAGCGGCAGCGCGACCAGGCCGTCGGGCTTTTCCATGTCGCTGGCCACTTTGGCCAGATAGCGGTTGGTGGCGATGCCAACAGAGCTGCGCAGGCACTCGCCCACGCGCTCGCGGATTGTCTGTTTCACCCTCATGCCGAGGTCGATCGCGTTCAGCAGCGGCCGTTCGCGGCCGATCAGGCGGCAGGCCATCTCGTCGATGGAGCAAACGGCAGTCACCGGCACGCAACTCTCCACAGCTTCAACCACTCGGTGGTGGTATTCGGTGTAGATCTCGTGGCGGCCTTCGACGAGAACAATCTCCGGGCACATGCGTTTGGCGTCGGCAACAATCGTGCCGGTGCGCACGCCGAAAGCCTTGGCCTCGTAGCTGGCGGCGATGCAGACCGTGGTGTCGGCCATCATGGGAACAACGCCAACAGGCCGGCCACGGAGTTCAGGCCGGACTTGTTGTTCCACAGACGCAAAGTAGGAGTTCAGGTCGACGAAGAGCCAGTTGAGCAGTGGCCCCGGAGCAGACTCGCCGACTGGAGCGGGATCGGAAGCATCGGGGGACTCTTTTGCTGCAAAGCGAAGGCTTGCAAGCTCCTCCGGCCATTCTTCGGCAGAGAGTGAAAGCGCCGGGTTGGGATGGGCGGCCATTTTCGCCTGAAGGTATTTTCGCCTTTTCTTTGCTATTTTGCAATCTCTATCTATTCCCGGATTGGGCCCGATACCCCAAAAGCATTAGGGACTAACACGGAAGGGTGTATTTTCGTCTAATATCGAGATCGGGTAGCATTTTTTTGAGATTCGAAGTCGTCTCCGATGACCGGATCGTAACCCTGGATGGTGACCGAAGATGCAGACCCTCGGACATTGGATTGCGGTGAATGGAAGCGTGCTTGCTGTGCTGGTCACGGTGGGGGTGGCAGTGCTTCTGGTTGCCTGTATGGAGTGCACACACTGCCCCAAGAGCAAGAAGGACGAAATCTTCAATCGTCACGAAGTTTAGTTTCGTTTAGTTCCCGCCCGCACGCGTCTCCTCCGGCTTCAAGTAGGTTTCAAACTGCGCCAGAACCCTGCTGAAGAGTTCGGTCTGCGCCTCCGGTCCTGCGAGTGAGTGCGTCTTTCGCGGGAAGATCTGAAGGTCGTAAGGAATTCCGGCATCAATGAGTTTCTGTACAAACTGCACCGTGTTTTCGACGTGTACGTTGTCATCGCCGGTTCCGTGCGCCAGCAGCAAGCGTCCACCCAAATCCGCAGCCGAATTGACGACCGAGAAGTCGCGATAGCCGTCCGGATTTTCCGCGGGCAAACCCAGATAGCGCTCGGTGTAGATGGAGTCGTAGTCGCGCCAGTCGGTGACCGGGGCAACAGCCACGCCGGTGCGGAAGCGGGCCGAGTGCGTCATGGCATAGAGCGTGAACGTGCCGCCCCAGCTCCAGCCCCACCAACCCAGTCGTTTGGGATCGAGCTGGGGATATTTGGCGAGCGCCGCGTCCACCACGGTCAACTGGTCCTCGAGCTGCACCGGTCCAAAGTTGCGATAAGCCGCCTGCGCGAAGGCGCGCCCACGGCTGCCCATCCCGCGATTGTCGGCATGGAGCACGGCAAATCCGTGTTGTGCAAGCAACTCATCGAAAAGTAGCCCGCTGCTCCATTGGTTCATCACAATCTGGCTGTGGGGTCCTCCGTAGGGATTCACAATCAAGGGTGTGCCAGCGGGGGGCGTGCCCGCCGCACTCGTCGAGCCTTCCGGCAGCAGCAACGTGGCGTAGAGCGTGCTTCCATCCTGCGCCTTCACCTCAAGCTGCTCGGGCGGACGCAGGTGGTAAGAATCGAGCGCGTGCGTCTCCCAGAAGACACGGCATGAGCCGGCAGCGGTCGACTTATCGGGCGCCGGGCAGACGCGCATCACCGGCGGCGTCATGCGCGTAGAGAACTTGTCGGTAAACGCGCCGCCTGGAGAAAATGTCGCGAGATGGGATCCCGCGCCCGCACTCAACTGCCTGCGCTCGCCCGAGAAGTTCACCTGCCAGATCTGCTGCTCCAGCGGATCGCCTTCATTGGACGCGTAGTCCACCACTTTGCGCGCGGTGTCCACGTTGTAAACGGCGCCGACTTCGAAATCGCCGCTTGTCAGCTGGCGTTCAAGTTTCGCATCGGACGCGGACGGCTTCTGCTTGTCGTAGCTGTAGAGATAAAGATGATTGTGCCCGTCGCTCCAACTGGTGAGCACGATGGCTCCATCGCCGACCGTCACATCGTAGTCTTCATCGAGGAACTTATCGTCGCTGATTTCGAGCATGAGACGCGCGTCGCCGTAATCGGCGTCGGCAAAGAAAAGCGCGCGGTGCTTGTGATCCCGAGTCAGCGCTTCGACCCAAACGGTTTTGCTGTCGACCCAGCCAAAGCGCGGCAAGTAATCGTCGCCCTCGTGAAGCGGGACCTTGATCCATACGGTTTTCCCGCCACGCGCAGGCACCACGCCCACGTGCACATCGGGATTGGGGTCGCCCGGCTGCGGAAACCGCTGCCAATCCACCGTGGCGTGATTCGGAATCCAGTCGGTGATTGGATAGCTCGGGACATGCGTCTCGTTCATCTGCAGATAGGCAATCTTTTTCGAGTCTGGCGACCAGAAGTAGTTGCTGCGCACGTCAAGCTCCTCCTCGTATACCCAGTCCACTTCGCCGTTGAGAAGCACCTGACCATCGGCGGAGGAAGGATTGGGCGCGGGAGCGAGAGGAACAGTGGGCGTGCCGGGTTCGCGGAGCGGGATAACGGCCAGGCCGTGATCTTTGATGAACGAAATAGATGCATTGTCAGGAGAGAACTTGGGGTCGTCGCCGGAGAGAAGGCCGGAAAAGCCCAATTCGACTCCAATGCCGTTACGCAGATCGTAAAGCCACAGCCGGCCATTGGAGTCGAAGAGAATGTGCGTGGAGTCCGGGGCCCACACGTAGCTTGCCAGGTTGTAGCGCTGGCGGTGATCGCGGTCCTGCTCGGAGCCGTTGCTGCCGTTCAGGTTCTCCATCTTGGCCGCGCTCACCAGTACATGGGTCATGCCCGTGGCGGGATCCACGTCCATCACTTCGCCGCCATCCAGATAGGTCAGATGCTTCCCATCGGGCGACCATGTGAGCTGGCCAGGCGGCACGCCGATGAGCGGCCCATGCGCAAAGATCGCGTCGATCGTAAGCGGCTTCTCGGGCGCTTGCGCGGCTAGTGAAAGGCCCGCCAAGGCGAATAGGGCGACGGCTGGAAACAGGAAGACGGATGTTCGCTTCAAAATACGTTCTCCTGGAATGGTGATCCGGCCTGGAGCGCAGAGGTTGAGGGAGGCGGGCCGGTAGATCCGGAAGACTCAGTGTAAATCAACGCGACTTCGCCGTTTGTTGCCGCAAGGGTCGACAGTGTATGTTCCGTGTCGCGGTTCTACAATTGACCTACTCTGGAACCGCAGACGCTCAGCGGCTTTTCCCCAAAGGAAACGCCGCCTTGAACGAAGCTCTGAAGGGCAAGTGAATTGGAGAACCGCCAGTATGCACTGGGCAACACCTGAGGAACGGCGCGCACTTGGCCAGGCGCGGCGCAAACAAGTGGGCCGCCACCAGCACGAAGCGCTGCATCCGAAGGCGCGGCCGGCCACGGCATTGGAACTGGTTGCGCGATCGATGCGCGGTCGCGTGCCGGATTTGATCTGTCTCAAATACCAGCTGATGGCCGAGTCGCCATTCGGCTACTTTCGCGGCGCAGCGCCGGTGATGGCCGCGGACCTGGCCCAGCTTCCCTCGACGGGCATCGTGAGCCAGCTTTGCGGTGACGCGCATGTGCGCAACCTGGGCGCATTCGCCGCGCCCGATGGTCGGCTGGTCTTCGACATCAACGACTTTGATGAGACGATTCGCGGCCCCTTCGAGTGGGACTTGAAGCGCATGGCGGCATCGCTGGTGCTGGCCGGGCGCGCCGCGGGGCATAAAGACGGCACCGCGCGCAAAGCCGCTGCAGCCTGCGTTGAACGATATGCAACACAAATGCGGGCGTTTGCCCACATGACGCAGCTTGAAGTGAACCGGTTCCAGGTGCACCGCATCGACCTGGCCAAACCGGTTCACGACGCGCTCAGCAAGGCGGAACGCGCCACGCCGCAGCACACGGTTGAGCAACTCACCGAGCCGGTTTCTTCGAGACACGTTTCTTCGGGGACCATTTCTTCGAGGTCAGATTCGTCGAGGCCGGGCGCGCGACGGCGCTTCAAGGAATTGAAGCCGATGCTCTGGCGCGTTACGGGCGCTCGGGCCGCCTCTGTGCTGGCCTCGCTTGGGCCGTACCGCGAAATGCTGGAGCCGCAGCGGCAACACCTGCTCGACTTCTACCGGCCCATCGATGTGGCGTTCAAAGTTGTCGGCACCGGCTCGGTGGGGCTGCGCGACTACTGCATCTATATGGAGGGCAACGAACCGGGCGATCCGCTCTTTTTGCAGATAAAGGAAGAAGTTGCATCGGCCTATGCGCCGTATCTGCCCGACGCCCGTCCCGCCGCGCACAACGGCAAGCGCACGGCCGAGGGGCAGAAGTTCATGCAGATCCAGACCGATCCGTTTTTGGGATGGACGCATATCGGAAGCCGCCAGTATCTTGTTCGCCAGCTCAACGACCACAAAGGATCGATTGCGATCACAGATCTGGCAGGCGCCAATCTCAAGGCTTACGCGGAAGTTTGCGGCGAGCTGCTCGCCCGCGGCCACGGGCGCTCGGGTGACGCGCAAACAATCTCGGGTTACATCGGCACCGGCGACGCGTTCGCTGAAGCGATTGCTGAATTCGGCATCGTATACGCCGACCAGACGAAAAAAGATTGGGAAGAACTGAAGCGTTCGGGCAGGGCGAAGAAGAAAGCGTAGCGCGCGCGAAGATCGCTGCTAGCGCCGGTACACGTCGTATCCGCGCAGGCGCGCGGCCAGCGTGAATTCGCTCATCAGTGCTTGCATGGTTGCGGCGCGGTTTGGCGTCGTGTCCACTTTGATTTGCAAATCGCGCTTCACAATCAGCCATCGGATGTTTTGCGAGCGAACCAGCGCGGCCGTCTCGGCGGGGGAATAGGGATCGGTCGTGGGATCGAAGAGCATCACCGGGAAGCGCGGCACGCGACCCGTGGCAAAGTAGAAGGGATCCTCACCCGGAATCAGGATCAGCCCATCATCCTCGGGAATATTCGCCGCGGCGTAGCGCAGCAGCTCGTCGAGTTGCGGGAGATATGGCCCCGGCGTGGCCATGCCTGCAAGCTCGGGAAACGCCGAGCGCTCGACCCGCGCATCGGGCAAATTGATGTAGGAAAGCCGATCCTCGCTGGCCGTGTAGAAGCCTCCGCAGATGAGTAGCGTTATGGAGATGAGGGCGGCGAGCGCGGGCACGAACCATTGCGGTGCAGCGCGGGCCGCAAAGCGATCGAGAGCTGCGAGCATCTCAGCCACGAGCAGCGCTAGCAACGGCCAGATGGCGTATGTGGAGCCCCAAAGCTGTTGCGACATAAAGGCGCCGCAGATAGCGGCAAGGACGATGACCGGGAAGAGCGAGCGCAATGAGGGCTCTCGCCGCAAGCGAAGCAGATTCATGATGGCCGCGACGGCAGCGAGCAAGAGCAGCAGCGGCCAAAGCGCGAGCAGGCTGTCGCCGCGCTCGTCGGCATCGTCGTAGATGACGAGCGAGGCAAGCGTTAAGAGAAACGGCGCGGCCAGGAGGGCGAAGGCCCCAATGAGAATCGACGCGCG
>JBEKWT010000028.1:0-16754 GCA_049512795.1 Occallatibacter sp. | reverse complement strand
GCGTCGGCCTCTCGATGGTCCAGACCCTCGACACGCATATCGCCACCAAGCTTTCGCGCGCCCGCGTCGCCGCCAAGCTCTCGAACCCCGCGCTCGAAGCCGACCTCTACCCCGTCGGCTCCTGGCGCGATCGTCCGCCCACCGGCATCCGCGTGGACCTCACTCAGCCGCAGCCGATTCCGCCGCCCTTGAAAAACAGCAACGACGATGACGACGAAAACACCGAGTCCCGCGCCGCGCCCGGCACTCCGTCTCTCCCTCAAGCAGAGCCCGCAGCTTTGAAAGGGCACGGCTTTAGCCGTGCCGTAAAAACCGCAAAATCGGAAGGGGCTTTAGCCCCTGAGGCCGCCCCCATCGACACCCACGCGCTCCTGGCCCTCCTCGGCCAGCCCAACTGCGACGGCTGCGCGTCAGGATCGAACAACTGGGTCGTCGCCGGCACGCACACTGCCGGCGGAAAGCCGCTCATCTCGAACGATATGCACCTCACCCTCCGCGAGCCCGACACCTGGTACATGGCAGACCTCCACGCGCCCGGCTTCCACGCCGCAGGCGTCACGCTCCCCGGCTTCCCGCTCGTCATCGCCGGCCACAATGAGCACGTGGCTTGGGGACTTACCGCGCTCTACGGCGACGCGCAGGATTTGTACATCGAAAAACTCGACGGCAAGGGCAACTACGAAGGCCCCGACGAAGCATGGCATCCGCTCATCGTCGATCGCGAAGTCATCCACGTGCGCGGCGGCAAGGATGTCGTCTTCAACGTCGAGTCCACCGAACACGGTCCGCTGCTCAACCCTCTTCTCGGCGCGCCCGGTCTTACCGCGAATGACCCGCCCACTTCTCTCAAGTGGACCCTCTACGATCCCACTCTCAACACGCTGCCTCTTTACGAGATGAACGTAGCTTCGAACTGGACCGAATTCTCCGCCGCGCTCGCCCAGTGGTGCTGGCCCACGCAGAATCTCGTCTACGCTGACGATCAGGGCCACACCGCCTACCGCGCCATTGGACAAATCCCCATCCGCCCGGCAGGAATTTCCGACGGTCCCGTCCGCAACCCAAATTACAAAGACCAGACATACGAATGGCAGGGCTACATCCCCTTCGATCAAATGCCCAATGTCGTCGATCCGCCCTCGGGCTTCCTCGCCACCGCCAACGCCCGCGTCACCACGGACCAATCGCCCTACCCGCTCACGAACGAGTGGGGCGATCCCTATCGCATTGAGCGCATCTACAAATCGCTCGACGGCCGCGACAATCTAAAGCCCGCTGACGTGCTGGCCGTCCAGACCGACATTTACAGCGAAGTCGATCAGGAGATGGGCCACCGTTTCGCCTACGCGATCGACCACACTCCCGGCCCCGAGGGCAACGGCGATTCGCGTATGCGGCAGGCCGCCGACCTCATGCGCAGTTGGGATGGCCGCCTCTCGATCGACTCCGCCGCCGCTTCCATCGTCACCGAAACCCGCGCCGCGCTCTGGCCCTTGATTCTTGAGCCCAAGCTCGGCAACCTCGCCGGCGACTACCACTGGGCCGAATCCGCGTTTGCCGAAGAAGAAATCGTGATGAACGCCAAGCCCGCGTGGCTTCCGCCGAAATACAAAGACTGGAACGCTCTCCTCACCGCCGCCGTGCGCAAGGGAATGCACGACGGAAGAGCGCCCCTCGATGTCACTCACTGGACCTACGGCCGTTGGCACGTCGTCGACGTCGAACATCCGCTCGCCTTTCTTCTCCCCCTCATCGGCCGCGTCGCAGGAACCGGCCGCCATCCGCAGAGCGGTGATGGAACCACCGTCAAACAGGTCGGCACCGACTTCGGTCCCTCGCAGCGCTTCACCATGGATTGGAGCAACATCGACGGCTCAACCGAAAACATCGTCCTCGGCGAGAGCAGCAATCCGCTCAGTCCTTATTTCCGCGACCAGTGGAACGACTGGTACAACGGAACCACCTTCGCGCTGCCCTTCACGCCGTCGGCCGTCGCCACCCAAACCACGCACACGCTGCGCCTGCTGCCATGAACGAAAAGGAAACAGAGAATCGGGATCGGGGATCGGGACCTCCTCACCCAAGAGGTTCTCATCCACCCTACCCTGAGGATTGTCATCCAGAGCGAAGTCCTGCGGAGCAGGACGGAGTCGAAGGACCTGCGGTTGCTTTTCGCGACCTGCGGGTGCCCCCGGTCCCTCGCTTTTGGGGACCGGGGAACCTACTCGGCCTCGCCGTCATCCTGCTCGCCGCCTTCGTCGCCATCGTCCCCCAGCTCATTCGCGGCAACTCCTGCGGCCACGACTTCAACGTGCATCTCGTCTCCTGGCTCGATTCGCTCAACGCGTGGCGTCACGGCATTCCTTATCCCCACTGGACGCCCAGCCCCAACTACGGCGCTGGGGAGCCTCGCTTCGTCTTCTATCCCCCGCTCACCTGGATGCTCGGCGCGGCGCTCGGCGCTATCCTCCCTTGGAATCTCGCGCCCATCGCGCTTACCTTCCTCATCCTCGCCGCGACCGGCCTCGCCACGCGCGCCCTCGCGCTCGAAGCACTCGGTTCAAACGCACTCGGTCCCGACGCACTCGGTCTCGACGCCCTCGACAGTTTGCCCGCCGCCCTCGCCGGCTGCGTCTCCATCTTCTCCGGCTACACGCTCTTCACCGGCTACGAGCGCTGCGCCTTCCCGGAATTCGCCGGCGGATTCTGGCTCCCCCTTATCATTCTCTTTGCGCTCCGCGATCGCGGCCGGGTGCCCCATGTCCCTCGCACTTGGGGACATGGGAGCGATCCCGAATCAACCTCCAGCCCTTCGCGATCCCTCCCGCGCCGCGCCTCTCTTGCGACCCGTGCATTCGACGGCTCAACCGTCCCGCTCGCCCTCGCGCTCGCCGGCGCATGGCTCTCGAACCTCCCGCTCGGCGTCATCGCCGGATACCTGCTCGCGGGTGTCGCCCTCACCTGGGCTATCGTCAACAAAACCTGGGCCCCGCTTCTTCGCGCCGCAGTCGCCACCGTTCTTGGCCTCGGTCTCGCCGCCATCTACTGGCTCCCCGCGGCCCTCGAGCGCCATTGGGTCGACATTCGCCAGGCCACCGAAGATCCCGGCTACAACTTCGAAAACAATTGGCTCTTCGCCCGAAACGCCAATCCGCTTCTCGCGTTGCACGACGTAATCCTGCGCCAGGTGTCCTGGATTGCCGTCTCCATGATCGCCGTCGCTCTCGCCTCCGTCCTCGTCTGCTATCTCCGCAACTCTCTTCCAGGACCAGAAAAAATTCCCCTCGCCGCAGTTCCCATCGTCGTTCTGTTCCTCCTCTTTCCCATCTCGCGACCCGTCTGGCATCTGCTCCCTCAAATGCCCTTCCTGCAATACCCCTGGCGCTGGCTTGAAGCCGTTGAAGCGCCCATGTCCATCTTCTTCGTCGCCGCCATCTGGCCCTCCAGCCGCCGCGTGCCCCATGTCCCTCGCATTTGGGGACATGGGAGCGATCCCGAATTAACCTCCAGCCGCAACCCCCGCCGCTCCCGCCTCGCCCGAATCCTCGCCCTCGTCGCCTGCGCGGTGATCTTCGCGGCCGCAACCATCTACGCCGGAACCACTTTCTTCCAGGTCTGCTATCCCGAGGACACGGTCGCATCCACGCTAACCAGCTATCAATCCGGCGCCGGCTTTGAAGGCATGTACGAGTACGAGCCGCCCGGCGGCGACGACTCCGCGATCCCAACCGGCCTTCCCGACGCCTGCCTCGTCGGCGATCCGTCCATCGTTCTCGGCAAACCCGACCCCGACGATCCCGACGCCAACCCCGCATGGACTCCCGATCAAAACACCTGCCAGGCCACATTCACTCGAGTCGGCGGACTCCAGACCAACCCCGAGCACCGCAGCTTCGCCGCAACAATTCCGCACTCCGGCTATCTTGTGCTGCGTCTTCTCCGCTATCCCGCGTGGGCCATCCGCCTCAACGGCCAGCCCCTGACTGCGCCCCCGACTGCGACCCTCACGGCAAATCAGCTCGCGGCTCTCCCACAGCGCGGTGACGGCCTCATCACCGTGCCCGTCCCATCAGGCCCAATGAGTCTCACCATCGACTGGACCATCACTCCCGACGTTCTTGCCGGCCGCTGGCTCTGCGGCATCAGCGTGCTCCTGCTCATGGGCCTTTGGTTATATGAGCTGCGGCGCGCCCGCGCTCGTCTAAAATGAAAGCGATGGTTTCCGACGTCAAAACGCTGATTCAGGAAGGCGCCGACCTCACCGACAAGGCGCTCGATAAGCTGCTCCCATCCGCGGACACCGTTCCTGTTTCGATCCACGGCGCAATGCGCCACTCTGTCTTTGCCGGCGGCAAGCGTCTCCGCCCGGTGCTCGCCATGCAGGCCGGCGTCGCCATCGCGGGCCGTCTGCCCAAAGGAATCGACCGTCTCGGCGCGGCCATCGAGATGATTCACACCTACTCGCTCATCCACGATGACCTGCCCGCTCTCGACAACGACGACCTCCGCCGCGGCAAACCCACCTGCCACGTCGCCTTCGGTGAAGCCATCGCCATCCTCGCCGGCGATGCGCTTCAGACCCGCGCCTTCGAAATCTTGTCCGGCCTGTCGTGCCCGCCCGACGCCACCACGCAAATCATCGGCCTCATCGCGAACGCCATCGGCACCGTTGAAGGCATGATCGGTGGCCAGGTGCTCGACCTCGAAAGCGAGCACCTCAAGCCCACGCCCGAGCTTGTCGAGGCCATCCATCGCGCCAAGACCGGCGCACTCATTCGCGTGAGCGTTGTAACTGGCGGCGTCTATGCCGGAGCCACTGCGGAAGACGTCGCGCGCCTCAACCGCTTCGGCCGCAAAGCCGGCCTTGCCTTCCAGATCGTCGACGATGTGCTCGACATGACTGTCGACTCGGCGCACCTCGGCAAAACCGCTGGCAAGGACGCAGCTACCGAAAAAGCCACCTGGCCAGCCGTCCATGGAATCGACCAAAGCCTTCGCGACGCAGCCGAGCTCGTCGAAGAAGCCTTCGCCGCCCTCGATCCCTACGGCAGCCGCGCCTTCGGCCTCAAAGCCGTCGCGCGCTATCTCATCGAGCGCAAGAATTAGAACTGGTTGCTTGAATCGCGCGTTGAAGGGTCGGGACCTCACTCGTCTCGGCGAGCGGGAAGATCGCTTGGTCGGGCACGAAGTGTCAGGGCACGACTTCAGTCGTGCCGAAAACGCAGCAAATTTAGGAGGGCTTCAGCCCCTGAGAGAGTCTCTTACGCGCCGCCCGCAACCCAATCGACGATCGCCGCCGCGTTACCTGCTCAGCACCTGCCGCAGCTTCTGGCTCTCGCTCGAAAGATCCTCTACGGCCGCTTGCGTTTTACTCAGCAGTCCCTGCAGGTCTTCAAGAAACTCGGGAAGTTTGTCCCAGCACTTGCGCACGGCATCCTGCTGATCGATCAGCGCCAGCGCTGCGCCGGAAAGAGCCGCTACCAGCCCGAGGCGCCGCTGGCCGGTCACAAGCAACACACCGCTTGCGGCCAGAGTGCCCGCCGCCGCATATCGGATCCAGTTCGTGCATTCGGCCCTATCGACGCGCGTCCCAACACCCGGTTCGAATTCTCCCTTGGTTAACGGCACAACCACCATGACCCCTCCTGATCTTCGCGCTCCAATTTGGCTCGAAAACTCAATTGCCTTTCAAGTATCGCCTGAAGCCCTGCTTCGGGCGACCCTAATCGCGCCCCGGCCCGCAAAAAACTACCGCCCCGCGACCAGCGCGCCACGCAAGCCCGCGCTCTAATCCAGCCAGCGCTCTAATCCAGATCGATCTCGCGCAGCGGCTTGCCCTCGGGAGCATCCTTCGCCTTGCGCATCGCTTCGGCAAATTTCTTCTCCAGCAGATCCGCCTTGTTCTTTTCGGCGTCCACGCTCTGCCTGAAAATCGACTCGGTCCGCTCCCCGTGCTCGCGCATCGCCTGCGCCGCGGTCTCCAGGTCCTCGAACATCCGTTTTCTTGGCGCAGACGTATGGCTAACCAGAATTCCCGTCGCCGCGTCGATCTTCAGCATCGCCCCGCAATCCGGGCACGCCACTTCAAACGTCTTGTCCTTGTCCTTGCTCATTCCAACTCGTATTCTATGCGCTCGCCTCCGCTTTTGGCAGCCGTTTTCGCCGCCCCCGCATCAAGAGAAAGGAAATCAAAATGGCATGAATGGCAACCAGGATCGAAAGGTCAACCCAGTCCCAAATGGTAATCGGCATTCGTTCGACCCTGAAGCCTACGACATCCGGACTTACGTCCTTCACAATGTACGTAACAGGCCGGCCGTACTTCCAAAAATGCCAGATTAAACCCGTGTCGAGCAAAAGCAGCATCGCAAGTAGAGCCTTGGCGACAGATCGGAAGAACCCCATTGCCTTCGATCTCATTTCAATCGCCACCTGCAAACTGAATTGCTCCTCATTCGCGAGTGGCTGATCCCGGGTCGCGAGTAATGCAGCGGCAAATCCCCGAGTCCCACCGCGCAACCCGAAGATAACTCCGCCACACTCCCCACGCAAGTCCCGCACTCCTTGACACCCCCGCGCCCTCCAGCGAAAGATGAATGGGCCGGATGCTCAGCCTTGCGAAGCGCACCAACGCGCGGCCGCAACGAGCGACCGCCAGTGGAACTCCTCATCACGTCAGGAAGCTGCCAATGAAAACCATCTCGACCAATCCGCTGCGCCACTTCGCGCCCGCGACCCTTCTGCTTCTCACCCTCCTTCTCGCCGTCGCCACGTCCGCGCAAACTCCCGCGGCAGCCTCACGGGCCATCACTCCGCTCAATGTCGACCGCCTCGATCCCGCCGCCGCTCGCATCATCCCCGCCAACGCCAAGCTCGAGCGCGTCGCCACGGGCTTCACCTGGACCGAAGGCCCCGTGTGGGTAAACGGCAGTCTCTTCTTCGCCGACATTCCTTCAAACTCGATTCGCCGCTGGACCCCCGGCAAGGGCGTCAGCATATTCCTTCAGCCCAGCGGCTATAAGGGCACCGCTCCATACGGCGGCCGCGAACCCGGCTCTAACGGCATGACGCTCGACGCACTGGGCCGCCTCACCGTCGCCGGCCACGCCCAGCGCGACGTCTTCCGCTTCGAATCGCTCAACCCTGAAGCGGTGCAGACTGTCCTCGCCGATCGCTACCAGAGCCAGCGCCTCAGCAGCCCCAACGATCTTGTCTATCGCTCCGACGGCTCGCTCTACTTCACCGATCCGCCCTACGGCCTGCGCAAGCAGAACGACTCCGACCCCGAAAAAGACCTCCAGGTCAACGGCGTCTATCGCATTCCGGGCGCGATCGCCCAAAAGCCCGGCGCGCCGCCCGCTCGCCAGGACCTCCAGCTCCTCATTTCAGACTTGCCCCGTCCCAACGGCATCGCTTTCTCGCCCGGCGAAAAATTCCTCTACGTCGATAACTCCGAGCCGAAGAGAATCTGGATGCGCTATCGCGTTTTGCCTGACGGCACGCTGGCCGACCCGACGCTCTTCTATGACGGATCCGCCGATCCGCGCCCCGGCGGCCCCGACGGCATGAAGGTCGATGTCCAGGGAAACATTTACAGCGCAGGCCCCGGCGGCGTCGTCGTTCTCTCGCCTGAAGGCAAGCACCTCGCAACGCTTCTCATCCCCGAACGCGTCGGCAACTTGGCCTGGGGCGGCGCTGATCGCAAAACGCTCTACATCTGCGCCAGCACAAGCGTCTACCGCGTCCGCCTCTCCATCCCCGGCGAACCGGTGACGCAGTCTAAGTCCCAATCGAAGTAAAAACCTTCGCCCAGCAAAGTGATTTGTCATCCTGAGCGGAGTCCGCGGTAAGCGGGCGGAGTCGAAGGACCTGCGGTTGCTTCTCGCGCCCTTCACCCACCACAAACAATGGGTGCCCCCGGTCCCTCGCATTTGGGGACCGGGGATCGCACGAACCCAACCCCGCGCGTGGGCGGGCGGCCCACTCTTCAGTTCCCCAATCATGAGGGTGCCCCATCCTTCGCCTTTTTCCTGGCGAAGGGTGGGACGGCACGACCCTGCGCGTGATTCTGGCTGAAAGCTGACGGCTGGGCGCTGAAAGCTGTCGACGGCCAACCCCGCTGCATCTACGTCACCGGCCCCGGATTGAACAGCGCAAACTCATTATGCAATCCCCAGTGGTCGGCCCAGGTCTTCTTGCGCCCACTGGCCACGTCCAAAACCAGGGCAAAAATCTCCCAGCCGACTTGCTCGACCGTCGCCTCGCCCGTCGCAATCCGCCCCGCATCCACGTCGATCAGATCGGGCCAGCGCTGCGCGAGTCCGCTGTTGGACGCCACCTTGATCACCGGCGCCATCGCGAGTCCGTACGGCGTGCCGCGTCCCGTGGTGAAGATGTGCACGTTCATCCCCGCGGCCAGCTGCAGCGTTCCGCAGATAAAATCGCTCGCCGGCGTCGCCGCAAACACCAGGCCTTTCTGCCTCACGCGCTCTCCCGGTCCCGCGACGCCCACCAGCGCCGTTGTGCCCGACTTGGCCACCGACCCCATCGCTTTCTCGACCACGTTCGCCAGGCCCCCAGCCTTGTTGCCCGGCGTGGGATTCGCCGAACGGTCCGTTCCTCCGCGGTGCAAGTACTCGTCGTACCACGCCATCTCGCCGAGGAATGCGCGCGCAACCTCCTGGTTCGCCGCGCGCGCTGTGATCAGGTGCGCCGCGTCGCGCACCTCTGTCACTTCAGAAAACATCACCGTCGCTCCGGACCGCACCAGCAGGTCCGCCGCAAATCCCACCGCCGGGTTCGCCGTCACTCCTGACAGCGCGTCCGATCCGCCGCACTGCAATCCCACCACCAGGTCCGACGCCGGACACGTCACTCGCCGCCGCTGGTCCAGCTTCTTGAGCTTCTTCTCGGCCAGCGACATAATTGTCGCCACCATTTCGCCAAATCCCTCGTGCGCGTCTTGCAGCGCAAACACGCTCGCTTCGTCTTCCAGTACCGGCAGCGCGCCCGCCGCCATCAACCGCACGGGCTGCATCTTTTCGCATCCAAGACTCACCACCAGCACTTCGCCGCCAAAGTTCGGGTGCAAAGCGAGATTCCTGAGCGTCCTCACAGGAACTTCTGCCGCGGGCGAGTCGATTGCCACCCCGCAGCCGTAAGGATGCGTGATCGCGACCACATCGTCGACGTTCTTGTAACGCGGCAGCACCTCTTCCTTGATGCGCCTCACCGCGTAGCCCACCGTCGCCGCCACGCATTGCACGGTCGTGCTGATGCCCAGGATGTTCTTCGTTGCCACCGAGCCATCGGGGTTGCGGTACCCCTCGAATTTGTACCCCTCGAGCGAAGGCAGCGCCTTCGGAACTGCCATGGCTAGCGGGCAATCCGTGAGCGGCTGCGCATCGGGCGGCGTCATCAACCCGTCGTGCACCCAACCGCCGCGCGCAACCGCCCGGTTCGCGTATCCAATCGTCTCGCCGTAGCGGACAATGGCCTCGCCCTTCTTGAGATCGGCAAGCGCCACCTTGTGCGCCTCGGGAATCGCCTCGGCCAGCACAAGCCCATCGGCAAAGCGCGCGCCTGCCGGCAGCCCGCCCTGGTTCACCACCACGGCCACATTGTCTCGCTCGTTCACCCGCAGATATCGCGGCTCTCTCGTCGCTTCCATGGCTGCATCCGTCCCGCCGCGCCGCCCGCGCCCGCGGCGGCTGCATCGCCCCTCGATCATAAACTCCGGATTGGCTTCTGTAATTTTCCTTTACAGCACCGCAACTGCTTTCGTAGTTTCATAAGGACGTCAACAGCCGTGGCAATTGAGCGATCCATCTCCGAATCCCCGACCACGCACGTCCGCTATCTCATCATCGCCATTCTCTTCGTGGTGAGCTGCTTCAGCTTTGCCGATCGCTCGCTGCTGTCTCAGGCCGCCGGAGCCATGCCCGCCGGCCTCAACCTGAATGCCGGGCGCTTGAGCTGGCTGCTCTTCGCGTTCGGATGGGCCTACGCGCTTGGCCAACTTCCATCGGGCGGCCTGCTCGACCGTTTCGGATCGAAGCGCGTCTACGGCTTCGCTATCGTCGGCTGGTCGGCTTGCGCCTTTCTGACCGCCTTCGCCGGGTACCTCGCCGCCAGTTTCGCCTTCACGGCCATCTTCATCCTTCGCATTTTCTCCGGCCTCGCCCAGTCGCCTGTCTTTCCCGGCAACAGCCGCATCGTCTCCGCCTGGTTCCCCACTTCAGAGCGCGGCCGCGCGTCGGCGATCTTTAACTCGTCGCAATATTTCGCCCTGCCCATCTTCGCGCCCATCTTTGGGGTCCTCATCCACAAGGCCGGCTGGAGCAGTTGTTTCTTCTTCATGGCTGTGCTCGGTCTTATCCTGACCGCCCTTTGGTTCACGCAGATCTACAGCGTCACCGAGCATCCGCGCATCTCACCGGCCGAAATCGAATACATCGAGCGCGGCGGCGGCCTTGTCTCGAGCGACTCCGCGCCAGGCGTCCGGAAAAACACCCTCACCTGGGCCGTCGTCAAAATGCTCCTCAGCTCGCGCATGTTAGTGGGCGTTTACATCGGGCAGTACTGCATCAACACGCTCACCTGGTTCTTTCTTACGTGGTTTCCGCTCTATCTTTCGCAAGCTCGCCACATGTCCGTCGTCAACGTGGGTCTCGCGGCCGCTGTGCCGGGCCTGTGCGGAGGCGTGGGCGGCATCCTCGGCGGCGTCATCTCCGACCACCTTCTCCGTCGAGGCTGCTCGCTTACTTTCAGCCGCAAGCTCCCCATCATGGCGGGAATGGCGCTCTCGATGACCATCATCGCCTGCAACTACGCACCCTCGCAGACGGTCATGCTCTTCTTCATGTCACTCTCGTTTTTCGGCAAGGGCGTCGGCGCTCTGGGCTGGTCGGTCATTTCCGACACGTCGCCCCGGGGAATGGTCGGCATGAACGGCGCGCTCTTCAATTTCTGCGGCAATCTGGCCGGCATCACGACGCCGCTCATCATCGGCTACATCGTCGCCAAGACCCACTCGTTCAACGGAGCTCTCATTTATGTAAGTCTCATCGCTTTTTGCGCCATCGTGAGTTATGGCCCCATCGTCGGCGAAATCAAGCGCCTCGACTTTGGCGTCCCTCCCGCTTGATGAGGTAGCGCCGGTCTCCCACCCCAACGACAGGCCTTCGTCGTTGGGGCGGAAGACCGGCAGTCGTGCGCGTCTCCAGACCGGGGTGGGAGACCCGCACACAAGCCCCGCCGCCCTTCCCTTCTTCGTTCGCCACAGCGAACGATAACGTTGGGATCAAGACCGTACAATCGCCAAAGGAGTTCCAACCCATGACTGACTGGCCCGGCAATCTTCCTCGCAACGCATTCAAACAGGCGCTCGCGCGCGGTGAGCGCCAGGTCGGCCTCTGGTGCTCGCTCGCCAGCCCGGTTGCGGCCGAAATCCTGGCCGGCGCGGGATTCGACTGGATTGTGATTGACGGCGAGCACGGCCCCAACGACATCACCACGCTGCTGCCCCAGTTGCAGGCCATGCGCGGCGGCACGGCCGAGCCGGTCTTCCGCGTGCCCTGGAATGAGCCCGTCATCATCAAGCGCGCGCTCGACGTCGGCGCCCGCTCGCTCATCATTCCCTATGTGCAGAACGCCGATGAAGCCCGCCGCGCCGTAGCCTCCACGCGCTATCCGCCGCAGGGGATTCGCGGCGTCGCCCGCGCCATCCGCGCCAACAACTACACCCGCATCCAGGGCTACCACCAGAACGCCCATCTCGACATCTGCGTGCTCGTGCAGCTTGAAACCAAGGTCGCGCTTGAGGAGATCGAGGCCGTGGCCGCCATCGACGGTGTCGACGGAATCTTTGTCGGCCCCAGCGATGTTTCCGCCTCTCTCGGCCATCTCGGCGACACGAAGCATCCCGAAGTGCAGGCCGCCATCAAGGACGCCGCTCGGCGCATCCGCGCCGCCGGCAAGTCCGCCGGATTTTTGACCGGGAACGCCGACGAAGCGGAAGCGATGTTCGAGCTTGGCTTCAACTTTACTGCCGTCGGCAACGACGTAACCCTGCTGGCGAGCATGGCCGACAATCTCGCCGCCCGCTTCGGCAAGCCGTAGCGCCGCTTTCGCTGGGTGCCCCACGTCCGGATTTTGGGACGCGCGAAAAAATGGGTGCCCCCGGTCCCTCGCATTTGGGGACCGGGGATACCAAGAACCCAAATCAAGCAATGTCATCCTGAGCGGAGCCCGCGATAAGCGGACGGAGTCGAAGGACCTGCGGTTGCTTTTCTTATTCTTGCCCCACCACAAACGAATGGGTGCCCCCGAGCCTGCCCTGAGGCCTTTTCGCTAACTCGCTAACTCGCGAACTCGCTGACTCGCTAACTTGCTAACTCGCTGACTCGCCAACTCGGTCCCCACTGGGTTGGTCTCCTGGCGCCTGCTCTATTCCCCGACCACTACCGTCGATCCCGCCGGCGTCGCCGCCGTCTTCACGTTCACCACGTGATAAATCGCCGGCTCCGTCCCCACATTCCTGAATCCATGCACTTGGTTCGACCCGTTGAAAATCACCGATCCCGGTCCCACGCGGATCCACTCCCCGTTCGACAGCGCCTCCACCGTTCCCTGCCGCACAATGATCAGCTCCTCGTTGGGATGCTTGTGCGGCGGATGCGGCATCATTCCCGGGTTCAGCGTCGAGATGTGGATCTCGAGATTCTCGAGCGTCGCCGTCGGCGACGAGCAAACCGTCCGCACCGAACCGGTCTTCGTTGGCTTGTCGACCATCGAGTTCCAGTCGAACACCTTCGATCCCATCACTGTCGATGGAGTAGCGGGTGCGGCGGCGGAGGGCGCGGCGGCGGGTGTTGTGCCAGGGCTATTCGGAGCGAACGCCAGCGCATCGCCGGCGACGGCAGTGGCGGCCAAAGCCGCGAACATTTCTCTGCGATTCATGGTTGTCTTCCCTCCATACATAAACACCGCTTCCCGTTCAACGTAATATGTTCACGCGGTATGGGGTCTTCTAATTCCATGTGTGCTCACCTCCAATCAAAACTGTTATCGCGAATCCGCTTCAACTCGACGAACCCCTTTTGCACTGCGAGTTTGTTCGCTCTTGGGTCCTTGCGGTAAATCGCTCTAAACAAGCCTTCAAGCTCGCGAATCTCTTTGTCAGTGATGTTGGGCCAAACGGCGTACGCGGAAAAGTGTGTCCACAGCCCCTCTTTGCGAGAAACATGGTCCCTAAGCCTGCTGCGCATGCCCGTTTGGGACATGCCGATGTAGACCACATCGAATTTGTCGCCTCGTGTAACCTTCTTTTTCCTTCCCCTTTTCTTGAGCAGGGCGTAAATCCCACGAGCCCCACGGGGAATCGACTTGAACTCGACCAAAGGCCGAAATTCGGCACAGTGCTGAATCAGTCTGAGATTGTTGACCATATTGAGAGACCCTCGTCCTTCGGTTGTGGAGTTCGAGGCGGAGTTCCCCGCCCCGCTACTCCGGTTCGCACTCTTGGCCTTTCATGCAAGCCGCGACCTTCTCTGCCACACAGTCGAAGTCACCGCACCCGAATCCGAGGTAAGCTTTGGCCTGATTTTCCTTGATCGTGAACCAGGCAAGCATCTCCCCCGTTTGGCCATCCTCAAAGTAGTTAGCATTTTCGTATTTCTGCCACTCAGTCAGGTCAGCTGCATGGACGTTCACCAACACATAGCATCTGTTTGTCGTCGCGTTATAGCGGGACACCTGCTCCTGCGTAAGCGCGGAACCGATCACGTTCTTCGAAAGAATTTCCTCACCACGCTTGGAGCAGTCATCTTGCAATCTGTATGCCTGTTCAGCGGTTGGAGGCAGAAATCCGGGCATCTGCTTCTTTGCCTGAGTGGGCCCTGCCGGGGGCGTGGGTTTCGTCGCGCTCATTCTGTCGATCAACTCAACAGACAAGCCTCCAAGGATGATGCCGAGCACAAGGAAACCAAACGAGCGCGCAATCATACCCCGCGATTCTACAACGGCCAGCGGCGGCACACTCAAAAATCGCGGCGCCCTGTTCGCTGTTACTTATAGCGGACGGCGCTGGCGCATGCAACCCCGCTGGCCGCGGCCCTCGCGCTCGAACCACCCTCAACCAACAAATCTAGGGCGCCCCAAGTCTCGCACACACTCCAGGTTGAATAACATGAACGCCCTGAAAAATCGCGCTTGGATTCTGTGCTAGTCCTGAAGGGCGCAGTCCAGTGTCAGTTTTGGTTACTGCGAAGGGTAATAAATACCTTGACTAACCCATCGACTTGTGGCACACTTGGGTTAGTGAAGGTATCGACATGTATATCCCGAAAACGCTAACCGAAGCCGTTAAATACTACGCAGATGAGCAAACCTGCATTGATGCCGTCGCCTGTCTCCGCTGGCCGAACGGCAAACCTGTTTGCCCCAAGTGTGGAATAGAAGAGGGCGAGCGCAAGCACTATTGGCTGGCCACTCAGAAGCGCTGGAAATGCTACGCTTGCCGCAAGCAATTCAGCGTCAAGGTAGACAGCCTCTTTGAGGATTCCCCGCTCGGCCTCGATAAATGGCTCGTCGCGCTATGGATGCTCTGCAATTGCAAGAATGGCGTGTCCAGCCATGAGATTGGCCGCGAATTAGGGATCGCCCAAAAGTCTGCTTGGCACCTTCTGCATCGGTTGCGCTCTGCCTTGCAGTCTCCAGATGAGGGCAAGATTGGCGGCGATGGTCAAATTGTGATGATGGATGAAACTTTCATCGGCGGCAAAGTGAGCAATATGCACAAGTCCAAGAAGCCTAAGGGCACGGGATACAGCGGCGTAGCAGTAGGCGCAATGGCGAAAACTATTGTAGTCGGGATGCTTGAACGCACTGGCCGAATTAGGGCAGAAGTGGTCCGAGAGCGCACCGCAATCGTTCTTCACGGTCTCGTACAGAAGCACATTGCCGATGGCTCCACTCTCATGACGGACGAATGGGGCGGATACAAGGGAACCAACCTAGCGCACGAAATCATTAACCACGCGAACGAGTACGTTCGCGGCCAGGTTCACACTCAAGGAATCGAGAATTTTTGGGCTTTACTTAAGAGGGGATTGCACGGAACCTACGTCAGTGTAGAACCGTTCCACCTGTTCCGTTACATCGATGAACAGGCTTTCCGGTATGAGCACCGCGCAACGAAGGATAAGCCCTACACCAACGCAGACCGATTTGCTATCGCTCTAACGCAGATCGCAGGAAAGAGGCTCACTTGGAACGAACTGACCGGGAAGGAGGAGGGGTCATTCTAGGAATTCGGCAGGGGCTTTGAGGGGACGTACTTGTATCGTTTATGCCGTGAAACGGGGACTTCTGGAACGGTCTTTATACGTCTCTGCATTTCAGCGCGAGGTAGAGAGACGATCTTTGCCAAAGCCTCAGAGAACGTCTCGGATGTTGGCTTAGGCGCTGACAGAGTTGTTCGCTTCTGCATTTTCCACCTTTGGCAAATATACTATTGCGAATCGGTACTCCCCGGATTCCTTCTCGTTTTCTTTTAGCCAAGTGCGAATTACGATGTCCCCTTCCATCCAGATGGGGACCACAGCGAACATAAGGTTAACCTTGGTCTGCGAGTTTCCTGGCACGTTATTTGTATATGGAACCTCAGACCGATTAAACACCGTGCCGTCTGGGTTGAAAACCTCAACGACAACCGTGAAGGACTGTCCGGCATCCTTTGGATCATTCTCCCAAAGGCTGAACGCATGCCACCGAATGTTAGACAACGCTTTCTCCGGCAGGGGTGCAGCCTGTAGTTGGATGTTCATCTTTTGGAAGATGCTAATTAGGGAGACGGGGCCGGCTTGGTCGATAATTACCTTCTCGCAGGCGATTACAAACCTAAGCTTTGGCATTGTTAAGCCGCTTTCGCTAACGGTTCATTGGTCGATTGTTCGACCGAAACGACGTTAACACTTCCCGCAAAAGTTACTCCCACCGAATAGGGCACCGCATAGCCTGCGGTGAAGAGTTGTTCCCAGGGATTCCACAGAGGCGGCGGTGCATGAAAAAACCACCGAGCGCCCCTAGAAATCCAATGTGCGCGCAACTGCGCATAGGTGCGCAGTTCATCGTCATTCTCGAATTCAGTTCCGCAGCACGGGCAGATGTTGTAGTCTGCCGGAGGGTCGGGCATCTCCTTGTAAAAACATACCGGGCACATAAACATTTCTACTTTCTCTCCGCGCACTTTCGATTCACATAGGCTCTCGGTCCACCCGCAGCCCCAATAGCTAGCGACGACTTCGTATGGAACGTCCGAATGATAATGTTGAAGGCTACCCCATAATAGCGGATAGCACCATCCAACCTCACCCGATCACCCACCCCAGTTGTTCTGATGCACTCATAGAGGTCGGGGTGCAAAACCTGCGACATGAACGCATCGGCCATCCCTTCGTATTCCGCTGCCGTTGTAGCTCCAAATTCATGCCCATGCGACAGAAAATGGGACGCACGCTTGTATGGGGTAGCGAATGGCACTTGCGTCCAATATACCTAACCCTTTCATCGGCAGACAATGAATTTAAGTTTAGTCCGCCACTTCCCGCCGCAAGTATTCCACCTTTGTTCGCCCCGTCCCCTATTGGTGTTGCTTGGGTTAGCCAACGTATTTATTACCCTGCGAAGTAACTGCCGGGTAGGCGACCAACCACCAAGCACATTTGTTTTGCACGCTGCCCCTGTCCCATTTG
>JBEKWT010000027.1:0-16754 GCA_049512795.1 Occallatibacter sp. | reverse complement strand
AGGCCGGGGCACATAGCGCGATTTTGGTTGCCGTGGGCGCGGGTCCCGAGGCCGAGGAAGAGGCGCGGCGGCGTTGGAGTGAAGACAAGCCTGACGAATACTTCTTCCTTGAGGTGTTTGCCTCGGCAGTGGTTGAGCAGCTGACAACAATTGCCGGAGCCCGTCTCTGCGATTGGGCGGAACAGCGAGGAATGGCTGTACTGCCCCACTCCAGCCCCGGCTATCCCGACTGGGACGTCGCGGAACAACCGCAATTGCTGAAATTGATCAAGCAAACGCGAAGCGAGCAGTTCCCTTCCCGCCTGAATGTATTCGATTCCGGAATGTTGTGCCCCAAGAAGTCCCAGCTTGCAGTCTTCGGCGTGACGCGTCACACGGAGCGCTTGCAGCGACTGACCGACCTTGTTCCGTGCGAGAGCTGCTCGTTTGGGCCATGCCAGTACCGGCGCGCGCCTTACAAGCGGGCTCCGAGGCCAACCGGCGAACCACTGCCGGTACGAATCAAGATTCCGGAAAGGGTGCTGGATTCCAATGCGCAATACACCGTGAATCAGAGGGCCTTGCAACGCTGGTCCGAGGAGCGGCTTCGGATGCGGCCGAGCCCCGACGGATCGATCGACGTTACGTTCCGCTATGACGGGACAACTTGCACGAATATGGGCCGTCCGCTGGCCTTCATCTACAACGTGAAGCTGGGGCCGCGCGCCGATGGTTATCCGATTCTGGAGCAGAGTTGCGGACCAGCCCCGGGCGATACTGGCTACACCGCGATGTGCAAGTACATCGAGGATTCAGAAAGCCTGATGGCCGCCATCGAAATCGAAAAACCCTTGTTTGGACAGCGCCTCAATTCGATCCTGACCTGGCGGCGCGAATCGAACGTCGCCGGCTGCTATTGCGAAGCATCGAGCCGCAATCATAAATGGGGCCTGGTTTTCGAAACCATCCACTTCGCTTTGATGCAAAAAGAATTGAGCGAGGAGACTGTGACCTTATGAAAAAGCTATTGCACGAGGCAGCCGTGGAGCGGCCTTTGCTGGGCGATGGAGCGATGGGCACCCAGTTGATGATTGCCGGTTTGGAACAGGGCAACTGCGGCGAGGCCTGGAATTTGACGCACCCGGAGCGCGTGCTCGCCATCCAGCGCCGCTACGCCGAAGCCGGCTCCGACTGCATCATTACCAATACCTTTGGCGGCTCGCGCATCATGCTCAACCGGCATGGTGAATCGGAGCATGCGACCGAGGTCAACAAAGCAGCCGTAGAAATCGCGCGGCAAGCATTCGGCAGCAAAGAAGGATACGTGCTCGGCGACATTGGTCCCTTTGGGGGGCTGCTTGAGCCGTTTGGCGAATTCACTGAAGCCCAGGTTCAGAGCGCCTTTGAAGAGCAGGCAGCGGCACTGGTCGAGGGCGGCGCGGACGCGATCATTGTAGAAACGCAGACATCGCTGGAGGAGTTGCTGATCGGCATCGAAGCAGCGCAGCAAGCCGGCGCGAAGTCGATCATCGGATCGATGGCCTACGACGTAACGCTCGACGGATCGACTTTCCGCACCATGATGGGCGTTGAACCGGAACGCGCCGCCGAATTCATGGAAGAGCACGGCGCGCATATCGTTGCGTTGAATTGCGGCACCGGAATGGATATGCCGCACGCGCTCCTGGCAGTGGAACGATACAAGAGTGCGACCAGGCTGCCTGTGATGGTGCAGCCAAACGGCGGCAAGCCCCGGCTGGTGAATATGAAGATCGTCTACGACGAGACGCCGGAGCAGATGGTGAAGGGTGTGCTTCCGCTGCTTGAGGCGGGCACGAACATCATCGGCGCCTGCTGTGGCAGCACGCCCGATCACATTCGTGCATTCAGAAAAGTCATCGACGAGTTTCTCGAAGCAAAAGGAATCGAATCTCTCAAAGAATCGACCTCTTGGAGCGCAACGTGAAAGTGAAGCTTTGCGACGTGAATCCGGATGCTGAATCGAAGCTTCCCCCGAAGACCGAAGATAAGTCCGGCGTTGGCGTTCACTACATCGACGCCTACATCAAGCCGATGAACACCAAACTCGAAGATGGAACCGCGGTGCGATGCAAGCGCCGCGGCTTGAAGATCACCTTTTCTGCCGGCGCGAAGAAAGGCGAGGGTCTCATGCGCCGGCTCGACGTAAGCCCCGACCCGGTTGTGATGCTCAGTGCCGCGCTTGAGGAAGCGGCCAAGGCCGCCGGCGTCGAACTTGCCGTAGAAGATGGTGCGATTTTTCTCACACTTTGAGAATCGCTGATCGACCGCTGCAAGCATCCAATGCAATTGAAGCCGTGCTGCGAACCTGTTTCACGAGGCCAGGCTGTCAGGAATGGGAGGGTTATTTCACATCTCGAGCCTTCGTGCAACTTTTCGCCGTCCTCATTCGTCCGTGCAACAGCGTGCTCGTGCGCGCGGCACGTTGAACTGCGCCTTGCTTAAATCCGATTGCCGTTGCCCACCTTGAAGCCCAGTGGCGACGGTTCATGCGCGAACGCTTCGTACCATTCCGGAACACGTGCCGACAGCGGGACGGTTCGTGCGTCCCGGCCGCCAGTTCAAATATGAGAAAATGGCCCTATCAAAACGAAAGCTTGTAACCGGACATAAGAAAAGAAGAAGGCGATGGACCAACCTTTGTCTGTTTCAAATTCTGATCTTGGGCAACCGCCCGCAGAACCAACAAAAAAACGCCGCCACCGCTGGATTTGGGTGATCATTCTTGTGCTTTTCGCGCTCCTGTTTGTGTGGGTGTGGAAGCAGCACAGCGCCAGCTCAACCCCCGCTGCGGGAGGCGGGCGCGGCGGAGCCGCGGGCGGGGCAGTGCCGATTACCGTCGCCACTGCAACCAAGGGCAGCATCGGCGTTTATCTCGATGCCCTCGGGACGGTTACACCCACGTACACCGACACCATCACTACGCAGGTGACGGGTGTGATTACCGCGGTTCATTACCGCGAAGGGCAGGATGTTCGCAAAGGCGATCCACTGATCGATATCGATTCCCGGCCCTACGAGGCGCAGCTTGCCCAGGCTCAGGGCACCCTGGATCGCGACCAGAACCTGCTGGGTGAAGCACAGATGGATCTGACGCGCTATCAGGATGCCTGGGCCAAAAATGCCATTCCCCGCCAGACCTTGGAGGACCAGCAAAAGATCGTGCTTCAGGATCAGGGCACGGTGCAAAATGACCAGGGCACGGTCCAATATGACACGGTTCAGGTGGGCTTCTGCCACATTACGTCGCCCATCAACGGGCGGGTGGGACTGCGGCTTGTCGATCCGGGCAATTTGGTGACGGCGAACTCCAGCACCCCGCTTGTCGTGGTTGCGCAGATTCATCCCATCACCGTGATCTTCGCACTGGCAGAAGATAGTTTGCCCGATGTTCTGAAACAGATGCGCGGCGGCAAGGCACTCGAGGCGGATGCCTATGACCGCACACAGCAAACGCTGCTGGCAAAAGGAAAATTGATCACCGTCGACAACCAGATCGACACGGTCACAGGGACGGTGAAGGCGCGCGCGCAATACGACAACTCGAACGGCATGCTTTTTCCCAATCAGTTTGTCAACATGCGCCTGCTGGTGAAGACGCTCGATAACCAGACGCTGATTCCTTCCTCGGCAGTCCAGCACAATGGCGCCGCGGACTTTGTTTATCTCATCCAAAGCAACAAAGCCGTGATGAGGACCGTGAAGTCGGGAATCTCGGATCATGGGAACACCGCGGTGACAGGCATTAAACCGGGAGACGTGGTGGCTAACAGCAGCTTTCAAAAGTTGACCAACGGATCGCCTATTGTCCTATCGAAGGTTACGATTCCGGCCACATCCACCGACACCACCGAGGCCGCTCCATGAGCCCATCTCGGCCATTCATTCTGCGGCCGGTCGCTACCTCGCTGCTGATGGCCGCAATTCTGCTGGCAGGTCTGGTTTCTTATACCCAACTGCCTATGTCGGCGCTGCCGGAGGTTGACTACCCGACGATTCAGGTAGTCACCTTCTATCCCGGAGCCAGTCCGGACGTAGTGGCGATGACCATCACGGCGCCCCTGGAACGCCAGTTTGGCCAGATGCAGGGTTTGAGCCAGATGACTTCGACCAGCGCGGGCGGCGTGTCGGTCATCGTTCTTCAGTTCAGTCTTTCGCTCTCGCTCGACGTTGCCGAGGAAGAGGTGCAGTCCTCGATCAACGGCGGCTCGACATTCCTGCCTTCCGATTTGCCGGTCCCGCCGGTATACACCAAGACCAATCCCGCCGACGCGCCGGTCCTGACGCTGGCGATTACCTCCGACAACCTGCCGCTTTCGCAAGTTGAGGATATGGTCGACACGCGCCTGGCGCCCAAGCTTTCGCAGTTGAACGGAGTGGGGCTGGTCTCGATCAGCGGCGGCCAGAAGCCCGCGGTCCGCATCCAGGTGAACCCGGTTGCGTTATCGTCCCACGGCTTGAACCTTGAGGATGTGCGTACGGCCTTGACCCAGGCCAGCGTCAACTCCGCCAAGGGGAACTTTGATGGCCCGCGCCAGGATTACCAGATCGACGCCAACGACCAGATCTCCAGCGCCGGCGACTACAGCAACGTGGTGGTCGCGTACAGTAATGGCGCGCCGGTCCTGGTGAAGGATGTCGCCAACGTGGTCAACGGCGTGGAGAACACCAAGCAGGCCGCCTGGATGAATCTGACGCCGGCGGTCATTCTGAATATCCAGCGGCAACCCGGCGCCAACACCATCACCGTTGTCAACTCAATCCAGAAGGTTCTGCCTCAATTGGAGACAAACCTGCCCGCGGGGATCAAGGTCACGACGCTGACCGACATGACCACGAGCATTCTAGCTTCTGTGCATGACGTCGAGTTTGAGCTGTTGCTGACAGTCGTGCTGGTCGTGATGGTCATTTTTCTCTTTCTGCGCAGCCTTCGCGCCACGATTATTCCCAGCATCGCCGTCCCGGTTTCGCTCATCGGCACGTTTGCAGTGATGTACCTGCTCGGCTACTCGCTGGATAATCTTTCGCTCATGGCGCTCACCATCTCCACCGGTTTTGTTGTTGACGACGCCATCGTGATGATCGAGAACATCACACGCTTCCTGGAAGAAGGCATGCCGCCGATGGAAGCCGCGCTGACCGGCGCCGGCCAGATTGGTTTCACCATCGTGTCGCTGACCGTTTCGCTCATCGCCGTGCTCATCCCGCTCTTGTTTATGGGCGATGTGGTGGGACGCCTGTTCCGCGAGTTCGCAGTCACGCTGGCCGTCACCATCGTCATTTCGGCGGTGGTTTCGCTCACCCTGACTCCGATGATGTGCTCCCGAATTCTGCGCCATGTTCCCAAGGAGCAGGAGAGCCGCTTCCACCAGGCCTCGGAACGAGCCGTAAACGGGCTGATTGCTTTTTACGGGCGCACGTTGCGCGTCGTTCTGCGTTACCAGACCGTCACCCTCCTGGTAGCGGTGGCCACGCTCATATTAACCATCGTTCTCTACATCGAAATTCCCAAGGGATTCTTCCCGGTGCAGGATACCGGCGTGATTCAGGGCATCTCGCAGGCATCGCAATCCATCTCTTTTGACGCCATGAGCGAGAAACAGCAGGAATTGGCGAAGATCATCCTGAAAGACCCCGCCGTCGAGAGCCTGTCTTCGTTCATCGGCGCCGACGGCATCAATACCACCCTGAACAGCGGCCGCATCTCGATCAACCTCAAGCCGATCAATCAGCGCGTCGGCGCCTCCGACGTCATCCGCCGGTTGCAGACCAGTTTGAGCCAGGTGCATGGCATGCACCTATATATGCAGCCGGTGCAGGACATTACGGTGGACGACCGCGTCAGCCGCACGCAGTACCAGTACACGCTCGAAGATCCCGACACGGACGAGTTAAATGATTGGAGCAACCAATTCGTGGCGCAGTTGAAGAAGCTGCCCGAGCTTGAAGATGTAGCCACGGACCAGCAGACCGGCGCGCGCGCAATCCAGCTCGCGATCGACCGTGTGACGGCGTCCCGGCTCGGCATTGCGCCGACTACCATCGACAATACCCTCTACGACGCGTACGGACAGCGCGAGATCAGCACTCTCTATACGCAGCTCAATCAATATCATGTGATTCTGGAAACCCAGCCCGAGTGGCAACTCGATCCGAAGAAGCTGAGCGACCTCTACATTCAGTCCAACGCATCCTCGGGGGCGACCGGCGCGGGCGCAGCCACATCGTATTCCTCTTCCGCTTCGTCATCGGCGGGATCGAACGCGCTCACCACTTCCGTGCGCTATACGCCGTCCTCGCAGGCGGTCAGCGCGCCGGCTACGGTTCTCGCCGGGGGCACGGCCCCAGGAGTCGCGCTGACTTCAAACTCATCCGCGGCGGGCGCGAATGCCATTCCGCTCAGCGCCTTCACCCAGGAGACCAGCATCACCGAGGCACTTTCCATCAATCACCAGGGACAGTTCCCTTCGGTCACGGTTTCATTCAATCTCGGGCCCAACGCTTCATTGGGGACGGCGATCAGCGACATTGACAAGGTGGCTAAGAACCTTAACTTCCCTGCCAGCTTGCAGTCCGGTTTCCAGGGCACCGCTGCGTCGTTCCAAAATTCTCTCTCCAACGAACCGCTGCTGATTCTTGCCGCTCTGGTCGCTGTCTACATCGTGCTGGGCATCCTTTATGAAAGCTTCATCCATCCCATCACCATTATTTCCACGCTGCCCTCGGCCGGCGTGGGTGCGCTGCTCGCGCTCATGATCTTCCGCCAGGATCTTAACGTGGTGGGAATTATCGGCATCATCCTGCTCATCGGAATCGTGAAGAAAAACGGCATTCTGATTGTGGACTTCGCCCTGGAGGCCGAGCGCAAGCACGGCAAGGATTCGACGGAAGCGGTTTACGAGGCCAGCATGATGCGTTTCCGTCCCATCATGATGACCACCATGGCCGCGCTGCTGGCCGGCATTCCGCTGGCGGTCGGCGGCGGCCTGGGTTCGGAGCTGCGCCGGCCGCTGGGCATTGCCATGGTCGGCGGGCTGCTGCTGAGCCAATTGCTCACGTTTTACACCACGCCAGTAATTTACATCTTCTTCGACCGGCTCGCTGAGCGTGTCAAGGGCCGGCGTCTTTCGCGGATGCCCCTGGCCACTGATCCGCAGCCGGGCGCGGAGAGCGCATGAACCTTTCGGCGCCATTCATCCGCCGGCCGGTAGGCACCACGCTGCTTACGGTCGCCGTGGGCATTGCGGGAGCCATCGCGTTCGTGGTGTTGCCCGTAGCCCCGCTGCCGCAGGTGGATTTTCCGACCATCAGCGTTTCCGCCGGCCTGCCCGGCGCCAGCGCGCAGATTATGGCGGCCTCGGTGGCCACGCCGCTGGAGCGCCAGTTCAGCCAGATCGCGGGCATCACCGAGATGACCTCGTCGAGCTCGCTGGGGTCGACCAACGTCACCATGCAGTTCGACCTGAGCCGCAACATCGACGGCGCAGCACGCGATGTGCAGGCGGCCATCAACGCCGCCCGCACCTACCTGCCCGTGAATCTGCCTTCCAACCCTTCCTACCGCAAGATCAATCCGGCCGATTCACCGATCATGATTGTCAGCCTCACCTCCGACAAATACGAGGTGACAAAGCTCTACGATCTTGCCACCACCATCCTCGAGCAAAAGCTCTCGCAGATTCAGGGCGTCGGGCAGGTGGGTGTGCAAGGCGGCGGTACGCCTTCGGTGCGCGTCGAGGTCAACCCCACCAAGCTGGAGAGTTTCGGCCTCACTCTCGCCATCGTGCAATCGGTGCTCAGCCTGCAAAATTCGCATTCGCCGAGGGGCCAGCTCTCCAACTCCGGAATCAGTGAAGACATCATCACCAACGACCAGATCTCCGAGGCCGCCGACTATGCGCCTCTGATCATCGGCTATCACAACGGCGAGGCGGTGCGGCTTTCGGATGTGGCCGACGTCGTGGACTCCACGCAGAATATCCGCACCTCCGGTTATATCGACGGCACCAGGGGGGTGGTGCTCACCGTCTTCCGCCAGCCCGGCGCGAATATTATTCAGACCGTCGATCGCGTCAAGGCGCAATTGCCGTTTCTTGAGGCGGTGCTGCCGGCGGGCATCAAGACTACCGTGGATGTGGATCGAACCGTGACCATCCGGGCTTCGGTGAACACCGTCTACAGAACGCTGGTTATTTCGGTTTGCCTCGTCATCCTGGTGGTCTTCATCTTTCTGCGCAGCATGCGCGCCACCATGATTCCCTTCGTCGCCGTTCCCATCTCGCTCATTGGCACCTTCGCCGTCATGTACCTGCTCGGCTACACCCTCGACAACCTCTCGCTGATGGCGATCGTTATCGCCACGGGATTCGTGGTCGACGACGCGATCGTGGTCATGGAAAACATCACCCGGCACATCGAAAGCGGTATGGAGCCGGTTGCGGCCGCGCTCCAGGGCGCCAGGGAGATCGGGTTTACAGTCTTCTCCATCAGCATGTCGCTGATCGCCGTTTTTATTCCCATCCTGATGATGGGCGGCATCATCGGCCGGCTCTTCCGCGAATTCGCCATCACGCTTTCCTCAGCCGTCCTCATCTCCATGGTCATTTCCTTAACCACCACGCCCACCATGTGCGCGCACCTGCTCAAAGCTGACAAGGAGGGCGAGAAGCACAATTGGCTCTATCGAACCAGCGAAAAAGGCTTCAACGGAATGATCTGGATTTACCGCCGGTCGCTCGCCTGGGTTCTGGACAATCCGGGGCTGACAATCGTCGTGCTTCTGCTCACCATTGCGCTTAATGTTCTGGTATACGTCAGGCTTCCCAAGGGCTATTTCCCGCAACAGGACACAGGCATCGTCATGGGTCAGGTGCAGGGGCCGCAGGATGCTTCCTTCCCCTTTATGAATTTCTCCATGGTGACGCTGGTTAACGTGGTGAAGGCCGATCCTGCCGTGGCCCACGTTCTGGCTTACACGGGCGGCGGTAACGCCGGCTTCATGTTCATGGCTCTCAAGCCGTTGGGCACCCAATGCAAAGAAGGCCCCAATTGCGGGGTGCGCCAAACTTCGGCGCCAAACGTGATCAACCGCCTGCGGCCAAAAATGAATCGCCTCCCGGTCGCTTCGGCGGTTCTGCAGGCTGCTCAGGACCTGCGCATCGGGGGACGCGGCAGCGCCGCTCTTTATCAATACACCATCCAATCCGATAACATCGATGACCTTACGCACTGGGCTCCGGTTCTTTACCAAAGTATGCAAAAGCTTCCCGACCTCACGGACGTCAATACCGACTGGCAGAACGGCGGCTTGCAGGAGCTGCTCAACTACGACCGCGTGACCGCGGCGCGCCTGGGCCAGACGCCGCAATCGCTGGACAGCTCCCTCTGCAGCGCATTCTGCCAATCTGAAGTTTCGGTCATCTACACGCAGCTCAATCAGTATTACGTGGTCATGGAAGTGGCGCCGCAATACTGGCAGGATCCGTCGGGGCTGAATAACATTTACTTCAAGCCCCCCGGTTCTTCGTCCGGCGCCGGACTGAACGCCGTTTCGCCGTTGTCCACGTTGCTCAAATCAAGCACCAACACAACGCCGCTGCAGGTCGCTCACACCGGTCTTTTTCCGTCGACCACCGTCTCCTTCAACTTGAAAAACGGCGCCGCGCTCTCCGATGCCACTCGCGAGGTGACGCAGATGGAAGAAAGCCTGGGGATGCCCGGTACGGTGCGCGGCTTTTTTGCCGGAACTGCCCAGGCTTATCAGCAATCGCTGTCGTCGCTGCCGATTCTGGTAATAACCGCGCTGCTTTCCGTATTCATTGTGCTGGGCATTCTCTATGAGAGCCTGATTCACCCGCTCACGATCATTTCCACGCTCCCCTCGGCGAGCGTCGGCGCCATGCTGGCGCTGATGATCTTTCATGTCGATCTCAACATGATTTCGATCATCGGAATTATTTTGCTCATTGGCATTGTGAAGAAGAACGCCATCATGATGATCGATTTCGCGCTGCAGGCCGAGCGGAACGAAGGCAAATCTACGCGGGAAGCGATCTTCGAAGCCTGCCTGCTGCGCTTCCGCCCCATCATGATGACCACCATGTGCGCGATCTGCGGTGCGCTGCCGCTGGCCTTCGGGACCGGCACCGGCTCGGAGCTGCGCAAGCCGCTGGGCATCACCATTGTGGGCGGATTGCTTTTGAGCCAGGCACTCACGCTTTACACCACTCCGGTGGTTTACCTGTTGATGGACCGTCTTCGCCTGCGCGCGCTCGGCCGGACCCACGACACGCTACCGGCAACGGCAGAAGGAACGGCGTCGTAATGAAGGAAATTAACCATGTTTGAGCTAGGAATCCGAACTCCGATTTTATTCGCCGCCGCTGCGCTGGGCCCCCTCGCGCTCATCGGCGGTTGCCGCGTCGGCCCGCCGTATCACGCTCCGGCGCCGCCGGCGGTCACCGCGCCGAATTACAAGGAGTCCACCGTCAACTTCCAGGATACCGATGGATGGAAGGTGGCGAGCCCGCAGGATGCGATGATCCGCGGCAACTGGTGGGAGGTTTTTGGCGATCCGGAGCTGAACGCGCTGGAAGAACAGCTCAATATCAACAACCAGAACCTGAAGGAGTACTTCGAGAACTACATGGCGGCCCGCGCCGTGATTGACGAGGCGCGCTCGCAGTACTGGCCGACGATCACTGCGAACCCGTCGTGGAACCGGTCGAAGAGTTCCGGAACTCTGAGCAACTCCACCCAAGCCAACACCGGCAAGCAATCGACGCTTTGGAATGCGCCGATTGACGCTTCGTGGACGCCCGATTTCTGGGGAAAGATCCGCAACGAGGTGCACGAAGCACAGTACGCCTCGCAGGTGAGCGCCGCCGATCTTCAAACGGAGAAGCTCACCGAACAGGCCAGCCTGGCGGAGTATTTCTTCGAGATTCGCGGCCAGGATATGTTGCAGCAGATTCTGAATCAGGCCGTCACGGACGAGAAGAAATCGCTGGACTACACCCAGGCGCAATATGACACCGGCGTCGGCGATTACATCTCGGTTGCCGAGGCCAAGACGACAGTGGAGGCGGCGGAGTCGTCAGCAACAAACGTCGGCCTTTTGCGCGCGCAATACGAACACGCCATCGCAGTGCTGCTGGGCAAGCCGCCGAGCGATTTTTCCATTCCCGTGAAGCCAATGCTTTACAAACCGCCTTCCATTCCCACCGGGGTGCCCTCGCAACTTGCAGAACGCCGGCCCGATGTTGCGGCGGCCGAGCGCACGCTCGCCCAGGAGAACGCGATCATCGGGATCGGTTACGGCGCGTTTTTCCCGCAAGTGACGATCAGCGCGGCAGGCGGATTTCAGAGCTCCGCGTTGACCAGCCTGTTCAATTGGCCCAGCCGGGTCTGGTCCATTGGCCCATCGGTCGCCGAAACGATTTTCGACGGATGGCTCTATCGCGCGGAATTGCATCAATACGAAGCTCAATACAACGCAGATCTGGCTACCTACCGGCAGACCGTGCTCACTGCCTTTGAGCAGGTGGAAGACACCATGGTGGCCACACGAACTTACTCGCAGCAGATTCTCCGCCAGCAGCTCGCGGTGAAGGACGGGCAGGACTATCTCAATTTGGAGTTGGTGCGTTACAACACCGGCGTCGATCCGTATGTCGATGTGGTGATTGCGGAGACCACCTTGCTGAATAACGAGGAAACCCTCAACGCGCTCCAGGTAGAGGAGATGACATCGGCAGTGCAGCTGGTGCAGGCTCTGGGCGGAGGGTGGGACAGGTCGCAGCTTCCCACGCCGGCCGAAGCCGGGGCCAAAACGACCAATGCCGACTACAAGCTGCAGCAGTAAAATCACAGGGACGAGGGGACGTTGAGACTTCGCGCTAAAGTTTCAACACGTTGTTCACCTACTGCTATTTTGAACGGGCGGGGCCTCATCCGCACATCCCGTTCAGAGCCAGAAAGCGTGAAGGAACGAAACGCTTGCGCCGTAGGCGCAAAGGACGTCAGCCCCGCGCTTCAGCGTGGGGAAAGCGATGAACGATTGATTCTCGGAGTCCCGTAGGGACGGCGGCTCATTCGGGCGACGCGCCTATTGCGTCGATCGGTAACAAATGCTCTCGCCTTCGAGCCTGTATTCAGCCGAACACTCGTCGCCGCCGCAGATCATCGCCTCGCCTCCGCAAAGCTGGCGGCGAGTGATCAGCCCCAGCGTCCCGCAGCGCGGGCACGACATCACGGCTACATAGGGATTCTGGGCCTGGCCGAGCTTGGCCTGATTCTCCAGAACAAAAATCGTTCCCGGGTCCATCCGTTCGGGGATCCATTCTTCCAGAAAGCTCAAGTCGGCTGACATCGTTCCCTCCGGGGTTGATGGTGCCGAGCCGTGACCTTGTCGCGCCAGGCTCTGTTTTTCTTCAAAAAAAAGCAGGCTGCGAAACACTTAGCAGTATTAAATGCATGCATCCGGTTTAGGACAGTTTTGCCGGGCCGAACCACGTTGTCAATTTGAATCGAAGCCCGGGAGTAGCAAATGGGATTCCCCCGCTCTGGAGCCTGCATTGCTCTAGCGAGACGCCGCCGTAGCTGTGTCGCCGTGGGAGCGGGCAAAATCGTCGATCGCCCTGTAGGTCTCCTCATTGCGCAGAATAGCCTCGACGTATTCCCGCGTCTCAGTGAAGGGGATGGACTCGACAAACTCGTCGATGCCCGAATAAGGGCCGGCGGCCTGCCAATCGGCCACGCGATTGTCGCCCGCGTTGTATGCGGCCAACGCGTACTCCTCGACGCCTCCGAAGTGGTCGAGCGTCTGGCGGAGATAGCGCGTTCCCAGGCGAATGTTCATGGCCGGGTCAAGCAATTGAAACGTCTGGAACGAAGTAATGCCCTCTTCGCGGGCCATCTTCTTCCCCACCGAGGGCAGCAATTGCATCAGGCCGTACGCATTGGCGCGGGAGATCGCGGAGGGATCGAACTCCGACTCCTGGCGGATCAGCGACGCCACCAGGTAAGGATCGAGATTGTTCTTCGCCGACTCCGCCTGGATGGTGTCCCACCACGGCTCGGGAAACAGGATCCGCCAATAGACAAGTGGAATGGACTCAATTGAGGCAGATGCCGAGCCGGGCAAAGCCCGCTTGAGCGAGCGAACGGCGCGAAAAACCTCACCATAGGACGAGTAAATCTGCGCCTCGGCCAGCGCGCTCCAGTTCGTGGAGTCGGGATCGGCCTTGATCTCCTGCGCGATGTATTCGTTCAAGCCCGCATTGGCCAGCAGGCGCGCCTTGGCCAGATGCGGGCTGTCCTCCGGGAACGTGTCCACCAGATGCGGCAATGGCACGGGCTGGAAGCGATCCAGTTGCGGATCGGACACCGGCTCAGTGCCGCCCAGCGTCGGCAACCGCTTCCGCGCCATCTGCGCGTAAAAAAAGTGCTGATAGGCGCGCACGATGGTGCGGTAGCTCGCCGCAGCCAGCGCGGAATTGTGGTCGAGCGTCTCGTAGAGGCGCCCCCGCCAGTAGAGCGCTGAGACCGTTTCCACTGCGGCGGGATAGAGTCGAATCTGTTCATCGAACATCCGCTCTGCATTCTGGTAAAGGCCGAGGCGGTAGCTCAGCCAGCCTGAGCGCCAGTGCGCGGCCGCTGCGTTCTTATCGTTGGGAAACAGCGTGGCCAGCTCGCCGTAATATTGGATCGCCGTCGGGTAGTCGCGCTTCAGCATGTACATGTTGCCGCTGGAGAAGAGTGCGTCGGCCAGCCATGGGCTGTGCGGAAACCGCATTTCCATCTCAGTCACGATTTGCTTTTGCGCATCGCCGTCGTCGCGGCCGCGGGCCAGCTCCATGAGCAGGTCGAGGCGGCGTGCGCCGTTCTCGTCGGGCGTATCGGGCAAGGCGCGAGCTTCGGATTCGGTGAGCCGCTTCAACTTCAGCTCGCAGGCAGCTTCGGAGGTGGCAAAACCGGCGAGGGTAGCGGCATCGAGGCCTGGCTCGCGCGCCAGCACGCGGAACTGTTCAGATGCCTCGTCGTAATGGCCGGCGTTGTAGTAGGCGTCAGCCAGGGTGCGCAGATCGGCGACGGTCAATGCGGACTCGGTTCCCGACTCGGTGAGCTTGGCGCGCGCGATCTGCGCCTCCGGGCTCAGAGGATGCGACAACAATACCCGTTTGAAGGTGGCCTCGGCAGCCTGTTGCTGGCCGAGCGCCTGCTCCACTTCGCCCTCCACCAGTTGAAAGCCGGCGCGATCTGCGGCGTCCGTGCCCGCAGCCGCCGCGAGAACCTGCCGCGCACCGGTCAGGTTGTTCATCGCGAGCAGGACGTTCGCCTCAAGCTCGGGCGCCTGGTCGTCGAAGATGCTTTCCGGATAGCGGCTGGTGAATCCGTGCAGGATGTTCTCCGCGACGGGATCGTCTCCGGCATCGTGGCTTGCCTCGGCGTCGAGAAAGTCAGCGTAGTCGGAGAGCTCGCCGTCGGCGCGGCGAGCCTGTGCCAGGGCCGACTCGGCCTCGGCGTAGCGCTTGTCGAGGAGGTAGGCGTGGCCAAGCGCAAGGTCAGCCGCTGCGGCGGCTTCGCCGGTGTGGCTGTGCGCGTAGGCGGCGACTCCGGCGTAAGCCGCCGGCGTGCGCAGAGTGGCCAGCTGCTGGGCCATGGGCTGCAGCTCTTTTGAGGCGACGAAGGCCAGCTTGATGCGCGCCGTGCGCGCCAGGCGCGATGCGCGACTCGACTGATGAACCGGCTTGTGCTTCGCGCCGGTCTTCTTTGCCGAGGTCTCGGAACTCGCGGTATCGGCCCTGGCGCTTCCCGTATCTGCTCTTGCACTTGTCGACGCATGCGCATTCGACACATGCGCCTTCGACACGGGCGGCTTCGACACCGGCGGCTTCGGCGCGGGCGCAGGCGCGGCAGGCGCGCTGGCTGCCGGAGCTGGCGCGGGAGCAGCAGAGGCTTGCGCCAGCGCCGGCGGCGTGACCGCGAATTGCAGGAGCAGAACCCCCACGGCCGCGAGCGCACGCCGCGGAACCCGCGGCAAAGTCGTCGGTGTGGCGCGTGTTGGGGAAAGCAAGCAGGGCATAGTTCCACTGTATGCCGAATTGGACGCAAGCGAACGCCGCGGGGAATCACTTGCGTAACCACCGCCCCGGCGCGAAACTGTTTGCGCCCGGCACGGCCCAGTTTGGGTCCGGCGCGCGTGGTGTCCTGACTGTCCCGTTTGGCTCCCTGCCGCCAGGTCCGTTACACTCTTCTTTTGCCGGAGCAGCTTCTCCAGTCGGGCGACATTCGTCATGAACGGGCGGAACTGGCCCGGCCAATGAGATTCCCTGCGGCGAGCCACCACGCGGCGAACCTGCCTGCAACTTTCGCGGCATCTTTCTGGAACCAACTGCCATGTCGACCATCCAACCAATAGCGGCACAGGACGACCAGCACCCCGACGTGGCCCTGGTAGCACAGGTCCGCGCCGGCGAAGCGGCCGCCTACGACACGCTGGTCCGCAAGTACGAGCGGCAGATCTTCAGGATTGCGCAGCACATCACGCAAAACCGCGAAGACGCCGAAGACGTGATGCAGGACGCGTTCCTGAAGGCGTACGAGAAGCTCGATCAGTTCCAGGGAAACTCGAAGTTCTACACATGGCTAGTACGAATCGCGGTAAACGAGAGCCTGATGCGGTTGCGCAAGCGGCGCACGGGCAAGCTGGTCTCGATGGACGAGGACGTGCAGACCGACGAGGGAAGCGTGCCCCGCGACTTCGCCGACTGGGCTCCCAATCCGGAGCAGAATTACACCCAGGCCGAGCTGGCCGAGATTCTCAAGAAAACCATTCAGGGCCTGCCGCAGGGCTTTCGCGTGGTTTTTGTGCTGCGCGACGTAGATGGTCTCTCCACCGAAGAGACCGCGGAGACGCTGGGATTGAGTGTTCCCGCCGTCAAGTCTCGATTGTTGCGGGCGCGGCTGCAACTGCGCGAGCGGCTCACACGCTACTTTGGAAGAAAAGCTCCGGCGATTGCGCAAGCGGCCGCGGCGCCCAGCGGAGACGGAGCTGAAGCATGACCTGCACTGAGTTCCTCAAAATCCTCGACGATGTCCTCGACGAATCCATCGCGGTCGAGACGCGCACCGAAATTGAAGCCCACCTGCGCAAGTGCGGCCATTGCGAAGTAGTGTTGAACACCACGCGCAAGACCATCGAGATCTTCCGCTGCCACGAAGTCTACGAATTGCCCACCGAAGTCAGCGAGCGCCTGCACGTCAAGATCATGGAGAAGTGCAAAAAAGCTAAGTAACGGCTTCGAGCCATCGGCTTTTAGCGCTCAGCTTTCGGGTATCTAGCACCAGCTAGACGTACTCCTTAAGCAGCTCAAACCTCACTTTTCGGGGCGCAGCGAAGGATCTGCAGTTGCTTTTCGTCCCTTCACCCGCCACAAAAAACTGCGTGCCCCATCCAAGCTTTGCTTGGGTGGGATAGCACAATCTCCACCCTCGCGGTCCGTACCCCCTCGCGCTGTCAAGACCTCACAGGCTCCAATCCTCACCCACATCGTTCAATCCAAACGAAATATAAAAGCAATAAAATAGTAGACGCACATGTTCCACCGTTGCCCAGCGAGCCAATATTAACCAAGTGCGTCTACCGGAAACTGACGGTGGAAGGTGGGATGGGGAACAGGTAAGAAATGGTTGGCGCACATATTGCTGTGCGCGGCTGTTTTGCTGCTAGTGAA
>JBEKWT010000026.1:0-16868 GCA_049512795.1 Occallatibacter sp. | reverse complement strand
ATGCCGACGATCAAGCTGGACAAGATGACCGTCGGCGGCACGGGTCGGTAAAATTATGAGCTCGATTCCCTGCTCCGCATCTCAACATGAAAATCGGCCAGGCAACGCAACAATTCGGTTCGATTTCGCGTCAAATGAAGGCGCGGAGATTCATCCGCATCCATCGCCTGAGTGTGATCTGAAAGAGCAGGAGGAACGCCATGACATAGGTACGCAACTGCGTCCTGGAGTTTGTCATGAGCCGTTCAATTCGCCGCCCTTTTGCGGCGATTACGGGCACCGCCAGCGCGAAACAAGACAAGCGCATGGCCCATCGTGGTGTCCGCCGGAAACAAAATTCTGCCCTCAAAACCTGCGCCGACTACGAAAGTCTGCTCATTCCTCATGAGCTTGAGTGCACATGGAATAACAACTGGTGCTGGGGCCGCGACGGCGCGCAGTGCTATCACGGTTCAATGCGGCATTCGCAAGATGAATGGTACCGGAAATATTATCGCAAGCTACTGCGGAAGTAGTGGTCAACGTTTGAAAAGCAACCACAGGTCCCCGTTCGACTCCGATCGCTCCAGCGATCTCCGCTCAGGGCAGGCTTTCGACTCGTCGCCGCGGCGACTTGCTCGGGATGACATTTTCACTGGCGCTCGAAGAGAGAAGTTCGTGCTATCCCACGCCTCAGAATCGAGACGTGGGGCACCCGTCGTTCGTGCCTGGGTGAAACGGGCGGGTTGAGGTTCGTGTTTTCCCACCCTTCGCCAGAAAGAAGGCGAAGGATCGGCACCCATTCTTTTGTGGGTGGGTGAGAGCGGAACACAGGGGTTTGTGCGATCCCAGGTCCCTGAGTGCGAGGGACCTGGGGCACCCATTCTTTTGTGAGAGGGCCTACGTATGCCGGTTGTACTCCGGCGGGCCAGCCATGACCATGCCGCTGTTCTGGCGGCCGTGAATGTACCAGCAGCACCAGGAAGTTTCGTGAACCCGCCCCTCGTCAGGGGCACGCAGGTCGGCGTAGGCGATCCGGCCGTAAAGATAGATCTTGACTTGCCAATCTTCCACGCGGTGCAGGTCTTCGGCGGAGGCGACGACCGTTTTTATATCGTCGCGGCGGAAGGACTTGATCCGGCGGGATTCACCCGGCAGCAGGAGGATGGGGTCGCGGGGTGCTTGCGGCTCGGCATGGAAGACCGGTGTGGCGGGAAGTTGCGATTCATCGCTCGCAGTGGCAACGCCGTCGACCAAAGTGACAATCTTTGTCGGGCTGTGGCCGCGATTGGTGGCGACGATGGAAAAGCAATCGCGGATGCCGGGATCTGGCTCGGCCGAGACCATGATCCAGGGCCGCTCCGCCCGCTCCTGCGCCTGGGCAAGCAGCAACGCCGCCTTGGCGCTATCGGCGGCTGCCTGGGCGGCGACTTCGCCAAAGTGCGTCTGCCGTTCAATCTTGCGCAGCGCAGAGAAGGCAAGCGTGACACCCACATAAACGATGATGACAAGAATCAGGTTGGCCGCCCAGCTGATCCGCTCCTGCAAAGGCCAAGGCGCGGGAGCAGGCGCGGGAGTGGCAATCGTTATGTGCGGCGGAGGAGCATCGCACGGGCCGCCCTGGCAGTCGGTTTGCGGAACGGGATTGGCAGCACCCGGCCCGCTCGCAGGCGATGCGGCGGGATTGGTCGCGCCCGCACCCGACGAAGGCGCCGCCGCTGGAAGTGTGGGTGTGGCGGGGGTGCCTGCCTGCGCGATTGCAGTTGCGGGCGTGAACGCCAAAGGAAGCAGCGCCACGGCAAGCGCCAGGTTTTTCAGCGTCATGGCGCAAATGTAGCACAGGGCTTCATGCGCATTCAGGCGTGGGAGCATGGAAGATAAACTTCGGTCATTCATGAATCTTGAGTTCAAGCGGGAACGCGATCAAGGATACCGAGATTGCGCGCCATGCGTTCCGATATGCGCATGGCAATCTGTTCCTGTTTGCCGAGCGTGAACTGAACGATTTTGCACAACAGGAGTTTTATTCTTGTGATCCGGATTTCATCCCACGGAATGCGCAGCGGCGGATGGCCGATACGAAAAAGAAAGAACACCAAGGCGTACAAGGCGTCCTGCGCAGCAAACACCTGGATCACACTGCCATAGTGACTCCAAATTCGCATGAATATCAAGGAGAATGCAGGGCGCGTCGTCTTGATTTCGCCGTGTGGCTCCGATTGCTTGCGGAACCGCCGCGAGAGCGTGAGCCAGCCGCTCACGAAGCTGACGTAAAAACAGTTCGCGCACCACAGCGGGGCGAAGAGGATGGCAAAGGAAGCCAAGCCGAGCGGCGAAGCGAGGAATGAATCTATCGAGCTGGGTTGCATCGTGCACCTCTCGCACGGCGGTCATGGGTCAGGCCGCCTGCGACGCCCTTTTGGCGGAAGAGGAAGCTGCCTTCTTCGCCGCCTTGAGAAGCACGCGCAAGGCCGCGTTGACGGCTTCTGCATCGGGAAAAGCCAAGGCCACGTCGGGCGCCAGAGTAACCATCACCACGTCTTGCGGGAAACGCTTCAGGTACTTCCCGCGAAGTGCGCGCCCGAAGTCGTACTCTGGCTGCACTTCATTGTTCTTTCTGGGCCGCTTAGAATTCCTGTTCATATTGCCCCGTTCGCGTGGCTCAGCTTTCCGCGCGCTTATGATTCGTACCGTCCGCTCATCTTCAGTATGCACCACAACCAGAAGAAGCTGGCTTACGGATTTTCCCAGCGCAACCCAGCGGTTTTCCTCGCCGGAATGCGCTGGATCAGGCAAAATCAGCAAGAGCTGATCGCGAAAAACGGTCGCAGCCTCCTCAAAATCGACGCCGTGCTTTTTCTTGTTGCGCCGTGCCTTGACTGGATCCCAAACAACTTGTTGGGGAGGCATCTAGACTCCCACCGGAAACGGCTTGGGGCTGGACTCGTCTGTGTTCACGCCCGTCCGCCAACGCTCGAAGCGGCCCTGCAGCAGGCTCATCAAGCCCGTATACCAGTAGCCGACGACGAAGAGGATCAAAAACGGCGCAGTAAAGAAGTTGTCATTGGCGAACGTGTAGTAAATGGCCGCTGCGAAGTAGCAGCCCAGCAGCAGCTCGATCCATGGCGTCAGCTTCAGGCGCTTGCGGTACTTGGCGGCCTGAGACTTTTCGCCCTTCTGCGCCACGCGATACTTCGGCGTGCGCACGAACGCGCTCTTGATTCCCAGCAGCGCCTCGATCACGGCCTTGGTGTTAGTCACCGTGAGACCGATGCCCAGCGCCATCAGAAAGGGAAGATAGTAGATCGTCTTCTTCCACGTCCTGGGAAAGATCTCACGCTCGCTCATCACATAGAACACAGCGATCGAAAAGCTCGAGGCGGTAAACAGAGGCACGTCAATCAGCAGCATCTGGAACCAGCCCTGATAGAACCGGCAGATCATCGCGGGGATGAGCAGCGCCGACATGATCACCATCAGCGGGTAGCTGAGATTGGCTGTGAGGTGGTAAACAGCCTCGATCTTATTGCGCATCGGCGCTTTCGAGCGAAAGACCCTGGGCAGGATCTTGATGCTGGTCTGGATGAGCCCCTTGGCCCAGCGCGCCTGTTGCGTCTTGAAGGCCGTCATTTCAATGGGCAGCTCGGAGGGACACTCGACATCCGGCAGGTATTTGAACTTCCAGCCGGCCATCTGGGAACGATAGCTGAGGTCGGTGTCCTCGGTCAGCGTGTCGTGCTGCCAGCCGCCGCCATCGTAGATGGCCTGGCGCCGCCACATGCCCGCCGTGCCGTTGAAGTTGAAGAATTCTCCGGAGCGGGCGCGCGCACCGTGCTCGAGAATGAAGTGGCCGTCGAGGAGAATAGCCTCAATCTGGGTCAAGATGCTGTAGTCGCGGTTCAGGTACGTCCAGCGCGTCTGCACCATGCCGATCCCGGACTCGGCGAAGTGGTGGATCACCTTCATCAGCCAATCGGGCGGCGGCACGAAGTCGGCGTCGAAGATGGCGATGAACTCGCCCTTTGCTACCTTCAGCCCGGCGTCGAGCGCCCCGGCTTTGAAGCCGTGCCGGTTGGTGCGATGAATGTAGACGATGTTGTGCCCCAGCGCGGCATAACGCTCCACGATCGCTGACGCCACCTCGCAGGTTTCGTCAGTGGAGTCGTCGAGCACCTGGATCTCGAGCTTCTCGCGCGGATATTCCATCGCGCACACGGCCTCAATCAGCCGGTCGATGACGAACTGCTCATTGAAGATCGGCAGTTGGACCGTGACCAGCGGCAGCTCGTCGAAGTGCAGCGGAGGATTTGGGTTGTAATTCTTGCGGAACTTGAAGTAGTGGTACGCCATCGCATAGCGGTGGAGGCCGTAAAGCGAGAGCACGATCATCACCGCGAAGTACGGCAACAGCACCGCCGCGTCAAAGAGGTTCCAGTGGTAAAGCCCTTTGAATGTCTGGTCCGCGTACTGCATTCTCAGGTAATGGCGGAAAGCGCCTTCCGGCGCAAAAGCAAGATAGGCCCCCGCCGAACGCAGCACTCCGCCAGGCAGGCTGGCGAAAGCAAGCAAAGGGGTTAGAGTCGCGGCCACGGGGCTTCAGCCTCCCTGGCTGAGTAGGTCTATTGTACGCGAGCCACGGAAATAGCACGCCAACGGCCGGTTCGCTGAAGTCGAACGAATTCCGGTCCTCCTGAACAATAAACGCGTCGGAAATTTCAGAAAAATCGGGAAATGATGGCAGGGACGAGCCCGGAGCCAAGAGCCAGTAGCGCAAACGCTATCGTGATGCCGGCAGCGCCACGGGGCCTTTGCTGTTGGGAGGCTCGACGGGGTTGAACTTCCGCGCCAGGTCAGGCGTCGACTGCACGTCCTCCGTGGGCGGATTGTCGGCCTTCGCCACCTCCGCGCCAAATACGTAGCTCGGCCCAAACATGTTGCTGGTAAAGATGACCAGCGTCTTGTCCGGCGAAAAGCGGACATTGGGCTCCTCGCGATAGTAGTGATGCGACATATTGACCAGGTGCTCGGAGTGGAAGACTCCGGGCTGCCAGAAGTTGGGCTCGTTGAGCGCGCCATCTCCGCCCTTGAACAATTGCGGGTGGAGAAGCTCAATCCACTCGCCATTCGTGGACCTGGCGACCTGCCCGGGGTCGCCGCCGTCGTCGCAGAACAGCGACAGGTCGCGCGTCAGGTTAAAGTGAATGCCCCATTCGTCTCGTTGCATGTGGTACGCGGTGCGCCGCCCGGTGTTCAGGTTAAGGCCGGCGAGAAAGAAGTCCTCGCCTTTGGGGTACTGCCAGTCGTACCAGATCGTTTCCCCGTCGAGGCCCCAGAATTCGTGGCCCGCGATTTCATTGAGCATGGTGCGCTTGTGGATGAGCGTGTTGTGGGTGCCGTCGGTGTGGATCATCCAGATGCGGTCCACCTTTTGCCATGGCCCCTCGTGGCAGTACATCAGCAAAGTCGGATCGGTGGGCGAGAAGAGCAGATGATTCACCCAATCGGTGGAGTGAAGAAGTATCTTGATGTCCCCCGCCTTCTCCCCATTCGGCCCCGGCTCCAGCCGAATGGTGAACAGTACGAGCGGCAGCCGCGCTGCCAGGCGCGACTCCATCATCGCGCCCTTGTTGGAAGGCTGGTAATGCGGCCCCTGCGCATCGCTTGCCACGCGGTTGTCCGCGGCGCCGGCGGGTTGGGACGGGGCCGGCACCGTGGCGTCGCCCTCAATATAGGTTCCTGCAGCAAGCGTCTCGTCCGCGTTAACGCTGACGATATTCCGCTTCGCCGGCAGGTCCACCAGCTTGCGAATTACGCCCGTGTTCGTGTCTGCCTTGTACACCGAAGTCACGCCCGTTGCCAGATCGGTTTGGGTGAAAAACACGCTGTTGGTCTTATACCCCGCCACCAGGGCATGAACTGTGCCCGCGCTGGGCCCGCGCGCGCCGCCGCCACTCGCACCCTCCTGACGCGGCGGATTCTTGACCAGCAGCTTCGTGCCGCGCGTCGCCAAATCCAGCACATGGATGCCGTCTGGCGCGGTGTAAATCATCTGCTTCTCATCCGGTGTGTACGCATTCACGTTGAAGTAAAATCCGCCGGAATTGGGCTCGTCGCTTAGCCGCCAGACGCGGTGTCCCGTATCCTTGTCCACCCAGCTTCGCGGCGGCATTGGGCCGGTGGGCGTGGTTTGGGCAATGCAGACAAGAGGCAGGGTCGCGAGAGTGAATGCGGTGACAGAGCGGAATCTCATTAAGGAAATACTCCCTCAGGCTGGGCTGAAGTAAATTGAGCCGGAATCTCCCTTTCGCTTCCCCGGCATCATTCAATATACGTCGGGTTTCGCCTCGGCGCACCCGGAAGGGACTTTGCCGGGACCAATCGGCGAGACGTCCGCCGTCTGTTTCCCCGTCGCGAGCCGCCGGCGGTAATTGCGCCTTGATCGCGGATCGCTGACCTCAATGCCGATTGCAATTGAGCGGAGCGAATCTATAATTCGAGGTCATGATCAAACTCGGATTATCAACTGGCCTCCTGCTAACGGCATTGACGGCCTGTGCAAGCGCCGCAGCACAGGCCGGCGGAACCCCTCATCTGGACAACTCAGGCACGCTCACTCATCTCATGGTCGATGGGAAGCCGTTCCTTATTCTGGGTGGCGAGCTGCGAAATTCAAGCGCATCCAGCCTCGACTTTATGAAGCCGATCTGGCCCCGGATGGCCGCCGATAACTTGAATACGCTGCTGGCGCCCGTGTCGTGGGAGCTGACCGAACCCGAGGAAGGCAAATTCGATTTCTCGCTCGTCGACGGGATGATTGCAGCCGCGCAGGACAATCATCTCCATCTTGTATTCCTGTGGTTTGGAAGCTGGAAGAATAGCGGGTCAGGCTATGCTCCGGCATGGGTCAGGTCGGACCTGAAGCGGTTTCCTCGCGCACAGGACCGGCAGGGCGGCAACCTGGCGATCCTTTCGGCATTCAGCGATGCCGATCGCGACGCGGATGCACGCGCATTCGCGGCATTGATGAAGCATATTCGTGCGGTAGATGGCAGCAAGCACACGGTGCTGATGATGCAGGTCGAAAATGAATCCGGGGTCCTGGGTTCGCCGCGGGACTATTCCCCGGAAGCCGAGGCAGCGTGGAAGAGCCCTGTTCCGGAGGCGCTGCTCTCTTTCCTCGCCAAAAATAAGCAGTCGCTGCAGCCGGAGTTGTTGACCGTGTGGAGGGAGACGGGCTTCAGGAGCGAAGGCACCTGGGCACAGGTCTTCGGCACTTCGCAAAGAGCGGCTGAGGTCTTCGAGGCTTGGCAATATTCCCAATACATCGACCGGGTGGCCGCGGCAGGCAAAGCGGAGTATCCCATCCCCATGTACGTGAATGCGTGGATTACGCAATACCCGGGTGAGCCTGGGGGCGAGCATCCCAGCGGCGGCGCCGTCTCACGCGTATTGGACGTCTGGCTTGCCGGAATCTCGCACATCGATGTGTTGGCCCCCGACATCTATCTGCCCGACCTGCGAGGGGTCCTGGCCAGCTACGACCATTTGGGAAATCCTCTGTTCATTCCGGAGACGCGCGGCGGAGAGGCGGCCGGCGCAAACGCCCTTTATGCCTTTGGTCAAGGCGCCTTCGGTTTCTCCCCGTTTGCAGTCGACGGCTCGAGCGACAACAAGCCCCTCGCACTTGCTTACTCCACACTGAATCAACTTGCTCCTTTGCTCAGCACCGTCGGCCGATCGCAGATGACCAGCGTGGTCCGGCAGGCAGGGGACAGCGAAACCGCCATCGAGCTCGGCGGCTATCTGTTGAGAATTCAATATCAGGAAGGAACGCACGCTCCGGGGCCGCTGCAACAAGAGTGTCCGAATGTGCCCCCAGGCGCCGCGATCATCATCAACAATGCTCAAGACGAATTCGTGATCGCAGGCGAGGGACTCTCTGTCACTTTCCTTCCCGATTCCGGGGGACCTGAGCATGTCGAGTTGATGAGCGTTGAGGAGGGTACGTTCGACAACGGTACGTGGGCGCCGGGGCGACGCCTCAATGGCGACGAGACCAACGGCGGCAATTTCCTCATCTTCTCTTGCGCCGCGCCATCCATCCAGAAGGTTCGGCTCTTCCGGCACGACTGAGAACGCGCTCACGCTTTTCGCGCTCATTTCCCGGTCCGACCAAATGGCGAGCGGCGGGATGAAGGCGGGCCAAAAAGACGAAAAGAAAGCGTAGTCATGGACAGTCGCACGACGGAACCCCTCGGCGGTCCATTCGAAATCTGGCGGGTTAGGATCGAAAAAGTTGCGGCACGAAACTCGATCCTTCTCTGTGCCGGTGCCGGGCCAGAACCCCCTCGGAATCTTTGACTTACTCCTTCCCCATCTCCCCTTTCCACGAGCCTCCTCGACCCGGTGAGCCGGTTTTCTCACCTGCGCTGTTCGTCGATTTTTCTCTCCTTCCCTGTTGACAACAAGTGTTACGATTTCTTGCACGGGAAAACTCGAAATTGTTTCACATGTGAAAAGGAACGCGATGCGCGCCTGCTTTTTGCTCAAGGTCCGCCCGGAAAAAATCGAAGAATATAAGGCCCGCCACGCACAGGTTTGGCCGGAGATGCTTGCCGCGCTCCGCGAATCTGGCTGGCGAAATTACTCGCTCTTTCTGCGCCCTGACGGCCTCGTTGTCGGCTATTGTGAAGCCAGCGACTTCGGCAAGTGTCGCGCGGCCATGAAACCTCACCCGGTGAATCAGCGCTGGCAAAGAGAGATGGCGCCACTTTTCGACTCACCCAACGGCGACACCGCGGACGACACGATGTTTCCGCTCGAAGAGGTCTTTCACCTCGATTGAAAGGACCCCAAATCGCAGCCCAAACCTGCCGCCCGCGTACGGCGCGTTTCATATGCCTGTTGGCCGCGCGTACTGACCATCCAATAACCACGTCAATCACCCCTGAGGATGCCCCATGAACTCATTCGATTCCAAGCGCCGCGATCTTCTCCGCGTCGGCAGTCTCGGCGTTGCCGGCACCGTCCTTCCCTCCGTCTCCTTCGCCGCCGCCAAAACCGGCAATGCTCCGGGTTCAAGCAGTGCTGCGGCGCCTGGCATCGGTGTCTTCTTCAATGTCCACGCGTTCGGCGCTGCCGGCGACGGCAAAACCGTCGATACGCCGGCCGTCAATCGCGCCATTGATGCCGCTGCATCCGCTGGCGGAGGCATGGTCCTCTTTCCTGCGGGCATCTATCTCTGTTTCTCCATCCAACTCAAGAGCAACGTGCATCTCCATCTGGAACAGGGTGCGACCATCCTCGCCGCCGACTCGCCGCTTCCCGGCCAAACCACCGGCTACAACGGCGGGACGTACGACCCCGCCGAGCCCAATGCGCCCTGGGAGCCCTACCAGGACTACGGCCACAACCACTGGCACAACTCGCTCATCTGGGGCGAAGACATTCACGACTTTTCCATCACCGGCCCTGGCCTCATCTACGGCAAGGGCCTCAGTTTCGGCGCAGGTCCCGGCCGCGGACAACAATCCGGACTTCGCGGCTTCGGCCCCGAGCGGCCCGCCGGCACACCCGCCGCACCGCCGGCCGCGCCGCCCAATCCCGCGCGCATGGCCCGCGGTGACTACCCGATGTACCAGGCCGAGCAGCCCGGCGTCGGCAACAAGGCTATCGCCCTCAAAAACTGCCACAACGTCCAACTCCGCGACTTCTCCATCCTCAAGGGCGGCCACTTCGGCCTGCTCCTCAGCGGTGTCGACAACCTCATCATCGACAACCTCACCATCGACACCGATCGCGATGGAATGGATATCGACTGCTGCCAGAACGTGCGCGTCTCCAACTGCACCGTGAATTCGCCCTGGGACGACGGCATATGCCCCAAGTCCAGCTACGCGCTCGGCTACGCGCGCGCCACGCGCAATGTCACCATTGCGAATTGTTTCGTCACCGGCTGCTATCAGCTCGGCACCGTGCTCGATGGCACGTGGAAGAAGTTTCCTGAAGGCGGTCGTTCCTACGGCACTGGCCGCATCAAGTGCGGCACCGAATCCAACGGCGGCTTCATCAACATCACCATCACCGGCTGCGTCTTCGAAGGCTGCCAGGGCTACGCTCTTGAAACCGTCGACGGCGCGCTGCTTGAAGACATCACCATCTCGAATTCGACCATGCGGGACCTCATCTCGGGGCCGCTCTTCATGCGTCTCGGCGTGCGCCTCCGCGGGCCCAAAGACACCACCAAGGTGGGCACGCTCAAGCGCATTCTGGTCAATAATCTCAACTGCCACAACGCGCCCATGCGCATTTGCTCGGTCTTGAGCGGAATCCCCGGCTCCGCGATCGAAGACGTGAAGCTCTCGAACATCTTTGTCGAAACCGTGGGTGGCGCTACGCCCGACGACGCCCAACTCCAGCCACCTGAAAAAGAAGACTCCTATCCTGAGCCCAGCATGTTTGGCCAGTTGCCGTCTTCGGGATTCTTCCTGCGTCACATTAACAATCTCGAAATGAGCCACGTCGAAATCGCCAATGCCACGCCCGACGCTCGTCCCGCGTTTTACCTTCAGGACGTAAACCGCGCCGATTTCTTCTCGATCACCGCGCCGCGTGCCCCCTCGCCAAGTGGAGACGGCGCCTTCGCCCTTCACGATGTTAAGGATCTCCGCATCGGCTGGAGCCGTGCCGCCGCCGACACCACCCTCCCCACCGCCGATAACAAGATGCTCTAGGCTCGGTGACACCAATGCGCACGAACGGCCTATACCGCCCATCGCAGCCGGCGACTCTGGTTGGGCTCGCCTGCTTCAGGTTGCCGGAACCTTACTCGTACCTGGCGAGCGCCATGGCGCTCAACTTCTGGGAAAGCACGGGAGCGCCACGGCCGAGGGATTCAACGATGGGATTGGTTATTTGGCTGAAAGGCCCTCGACAGGCGGAGCGCAGCCCCCGATCTTGCGGCGTTTTCGCCCTTACCGCATTGATGGCGCTGGCCTTGGCCCCAAATAAGAAAATTCACAAATCCAGGATGCCCAACGGCACCGGCAACCCAGGGGCAGAAGAGGCTTCTAAACCAGATCAAAAAAAGATTTTCTATTGACAATCGCTGTAGTGCGTGCGTTTAATGCTGGGCTGGGGTCCGACCGCCGCCCTTCTGGGGCCGGACGGATCACGACTGTCTCACAGTTTAAGGTAGGGCGGGAGATTCGGCAAGCTCTTCAACGACCGGGTCCGCTCGCGGCCATTTTCACTCTAAGGAGGCTTTCAGATAAATTCTATGAAATTGACAATAAGCGATTCGTCTTGCAGGTTTACCAGCGTAGAGCGGTTCCCTGGTGTATCGACAGTGTTGACCGGCGCCAAGGGCCATTCGCTGTCCAGGCTGGCCGGGATTGCGGCGGTCATTTGCCTGTGCCTCATCGTCTCCGCTGCCGGGCTCCATGCCCAGGGCTACGGATCAATCAGCGGAACCGTCACCGATCCCAGCGGCGCTGTGGTCACCGGCGCCAATGTGGTCGCCACCCAAACGCAATCGGGCGCCGTGACGACGACAACCTCGGGCAGGGACGGCCGCTATGTTTTTCCGTCGCTTCTGCCAGCCGGCTACACGCTATCGGTCACCGCGGCGGGATTTGAGCTCTACTCGCAAAAGGGTATCGACCTTGAAGCCGACCAGGCACTCAACGTCAATTTCACGCTGAAGGTTGGCGCGCAATCGGCAACTGTCAGCGTCTCCGCCGACGCGTCGCAGGTTGACACCACCACTGGCACCTTATCGCAGGTCGTCAACGAGGACAGCCTCAGGGAAATGCCGTTGAATGGCCGGGCCGCGGCCACGCTGATCACGCTCGTCGCCGGCGTCGTCGATGCCACCAATGAGGGCAACGGCGTCAACCAGGGCAGCGGAAAAACATTCTCCGGCACTCTGCTCAGCCCCGTTCAGGTAGCCACCGTGAATGGAACCTTGCCCAATCAGGACAATTTCCTGCTCGACGGCGGCAACAATCTCGACGAAATGACCAACGTCAACGATCCGTATCCGATGCCGGATACTACCCAGGAATTCAGCGTCCAGACCAGCAACTACAACGCCGAATTCGGCCAGAGCGCAGGCGCGGTGGTCAACATCGTCACCAAGTCCGGCGGCGAGCAGTTCCACGGCGATCTCTTCGAGTATCTGCGCAACGGCTTCTTCAACGCCGAGTCGCACTTCTCGCCCGCGGGCACCCAGGACACGCTGCACCGCCACCAGTTCGGCGGCACCATCGGCGGTCCGGTCAAGATTCCGCACCTCTCCACCGGCAAGACCACCCAGTTCTTCTATGGCTACCAATACACCCAAATCCACTCAGGGTCCGCTGCAAGCTCGTTTACCGCGCCCACCGCGGCCGAGGAGGGCCTCGCCTCCAGCTCCACCGGCGGAGCCTACGCCGATTACAGTAACCTCTGCACCAGTGGCTTCAATGGGGCGGGCCTCTGCAACACGGCCAGCCAGCAGATATCTAACCCATTCACAGGCGCGGCATGGCCCAATAACCACATCCCCAGCGGCAACTTCGATCCGGCTGCGGTCGCATTCGAAGGGTATTTCCCCACCGTAGCCACGGATTCAGCCCCGGGAAAGATCGGCAACACCCAGAACTATTTCTCCGCCACGCAGAATTACTTCAACGAGCACACCGCGCGCGTGGACCACACCTTCGGCGCCCGTGACCACCTCTTTGGCCGTTATTTCTACGATTGGTACCATCAGCCGGCCATCTACAACACCAAAGACCTCGAGAGCTACAGCTCCTATTTCCAAACCCGCTACCAGAACGCGCTGCTGGCGGAAACGCACACCTTCAGCACCAACGTGCTGAACAACCTGGTTCTCAACTACCAGCGCGAGGTCTCGCAGCGCGGCGGGCCTCCAGGAAGCTTCAGTGTCACGGCCCTGGCCCCAAGTTCCCCACTCGGCAGCATCTGGCAGCCGCCTCTTGGTCCCTACCTGGCGGTAACCGTCTCCGGCTACATGAAGGCCTCGTCCTCGGCTAGCGCCCTGTTTGAGCGCAATAACTACACCTTCAACGACGATCTGCACTGGGTCAAAGGCGGCCACAACTTTGCCTTTGGCGGACACTACGAGCTGAGCAAATTCGACGTGGTCAACGTGTACAACTCCTATGGCGCTTTCGGCACCACACTCGCCGGCGCCTCGCTGGCGGCCGCCAACATCAACGCCATGGCCAATTTCCAGCAGGGCTTCCTCACCAGCCTCGTCCAGGGCGAATTCGAGGAGACCAACGACCGCGGTCACTTCCCCGGCATCTACGCCCAGGACAGTTGGAAGCTCAATCGTCGCCTGAGCTTCGATTACGGCCTGCGCTGGGAGATGTTTGCTCCCTGGCACAACAAGGTCGGCGTGCAGACCGCATTCAGCCCCACAGCGTTTGCCGCCGACACCGGTACGTCCCAATTCGCAATCGCCTCGGCTCCGGGAACCCCAGGCTTGCCTCCCGGCATGGTGATCACCGGTGACCATGGCTTCCCCGCCAACGGCGTGGGCAACCATAACTTGCAGTTCATGCCGCGTGTCGGCTTTGCCTATGACGTCTTCGGCGACGGCAAGACTGCGGTGCGCGGCGGCTACGGTATCTTCTACGAGGACCGCATGCAGGGCTTCTTTAACTTGAGTCAGTCCACGTTTGCTCCCAACACCATCACCGTGACCCTCGCCAACCTGGACGAGACCTCCACCGCGCCCGGCGGCCCTTTGAGCAATCCCTATTGCACGGGATGCACCAATGGCGCCTACACCAACCCGTTCCCGTTCACCCTCCCGTTCAAGTCCTCGCAGGTCTTCCCCAATCAGGTGCAGGTCAACGAGTACGATCCCTCCGGCGACTTCCGCGTGCCGGTTACCTACGACTACAACCTGACAGTCGAGCAACAGTTTAGCGGCGGCTTGGCCATGCGTCTGGCCTATGTCGGTTCCGCTTCGCGCCACCTCTTTGTCAATCTTGAAATCAACCCGGCTGTCAATGACGGCGCCATCGTGGGCGGCAAGCTCACCTACCCTGGCGGCACATCGGCTGCGGCCGCCAGAAGGGTCTATGACTCGGCTCCCACCGTTGGCCCCTGCATCACCACTACGGGTTGCAACGAAAACTACTCCCAGATCGTCGAGGCGGCCATGATTGGCAGTGCCCACTACAACTCTCTCCAGGCCACCCTGGATAAGAGGATGGCGCACGGCGTCCAGTTCATGGCCAATTACACCTGGTCCAAGTCCTACGACGACATGCCGCAAGCCACGCGCGATTCCAATACCGAGGACATCAACGCGGGCGAGTCCTATGTCTATCCTCTCTATCCCTCCGGCGCCACCAACATTCCCGCGGCGGCTTACGTGTCCGACATTAAGGCGCTCGACCGCGGATTGTCCGACCTCGACCACCCCCAGGCCTTCTCGGTCTCTTATGAATGGGCGCTTCCGAAGGTGACTGGTGGGCTCCGTGTCGTTCAGGCCATCCTGAATGGCTGGCAGACCTCCGGTCTCATTCAGGCTCACTCCGGCGACGCGCTGACGGTATACATGGGCACAGACAACTCGGCGACGGGGCTCTCGCAGGATCGCGGCCAGCGCAATTTCTCGCTCCCGGCTTACCTCAAGAGCAAGACCAACCTCGGCGATTGCCCGGCAGCACCCAAAATCTGCGAAAACTGGTTTAATCCCGCAGCTTTCTCGGTTCCCGCCAACACCGGCCCCGGAACCGGCTTCGGCAATGTCGTCAAGGACACGCTCCGCGGACCTCGCTACACGGTGTGGAATGGCGCTTTGGTCCGCACCTTCCCGGTTTTCCGCGAATCCAACATGGAATTCCGCATGGAGTATTTCGACGTCCTGAACCACACGATTCTCAACAACCCAGCCGTGAATAACCCTATAAGCAGCAGTACCACGTTCGGAACCATCACCGGTGAAAATGGCGCTGGACCGCGCGTAGGGCAGTTCGCGCTCAAGTACGTTTTCTAAATTGCTCAATTTCCCAGTGGGCGAGGGATCGCAGTTCGAGCGCGTTCCCCCGCCAACGGGGGTAATCTTTCAATTCGCGGTCGAGGCTGGTACATGCCATTTCGGAAGCTGAAACCAATGCTCGCTATCATGGCGGGCATTTTCATTTTCGGGGCCGAGCAGCCGGCGCGGGCGCAGCAGCAGCCGGCGCGGGCCCAGCAGCGGTCGGCGCGGGCACAGCAACCCTGGCAGCATTTGCAGAATCCCACGGCGGCGGAGGTTGCCGCGCGATGGTTGAATCCTCCGCCTGAGTACGGGCCGGAGCCTTATTACGGCTTGAACGGAAACGTCAGCATTACCCAGGTTGAGCGCGATCTGGATACGCTGCATGGACTCGGCTTCCAGGCAGTCACTGTGCAGGCCGGCTACAAAATGCCGTTTGCGTATCTCTCGCCCGAGTACTTCGCATTTTTTCGCAAGTTTGTGCTCGAGGCAAAGCGACGCAATATGCGCGTGTGGATCGTGGACGATGCTGGATACCCCAGCGGCTTTGCGGGCGGAAAGTTCACTTCGGAAAGGCCCGAATTGCGCATGCAGGCGCTTGAAGTGGCGGAGAAGATTCCCGTCGCGGGAGGCACGGTCCTGCATCGGGAACTGCCCCCCGGCACAGTGAGCGCGGCCGCGGTGGATCAAGACGGCGCGACGATCCCACTTCCTCTTCACGGCATCACGCTTGACTGGACCGCGCCTGCCGGAAACTGGACGGTTTTGCTCGTCGATCACGAGTTCCGCACCTCGCCCACGCGCTCCGACACCAATCCGCAGCGCGTGAAGGACACCTCGCAATCGCTCGAAGATTATCTCGACCCGGCAGCGACCCGACAGTACCTGCGCTTCACGCACGAGCAGTACAAGCAGGCTGTGGGCGACGAATTTGGCAGGACCATCATGGGCTTTCGCGGCGACGAACCCGACTACTCGATCAGCGGCCTGCCCTGGACGCCAAAATTCTTCGCGCGCTTTCGCGAAATTAAGGGTTACGATGTCCAGCCCTATGCCGCCCTGTTTGCGCAAACGCCTTCCCGCCGCGATCCCGGCGTTCTAATCAATCTGACGCCCGAGCAGGTGCGCATCAAGGGCGACTACTACGACGTCTTCTCGCAGATGTTTGCCGCCGGCTTCTTCAAGCCGCAGGGAGACTGGTGCGCGGCCAACCATCTGGAGTACCAGGTCCATCTGAACCACGAAGAACTGGAGATGGAACTGACGCGCAGCGAGGGCTCGTTCTTCCGCGATATGCGCGCCGTCGAGGTGCCCGGCATCGACGCCATCTGGCATCAGATATGGAAGGACACGATCTCCGATTATCCGCGCCTCGCCAGCTCGGCCGCGCATGTCTATGGCAAGCCGCGCGCCTTCACTGAGAGCTTTGCCGCCTACCGCCCCGCTCCCGACGTGGAGATGGCGCGCTACATCCTCAATGAGCAGTTCGTCCGCGGAGTCAACCAGATCGAGACCATGTACTTTCCGGCTACCTCCGCGGGCGCGAGACCGCCTTCCGGGTTCATGGGCCAGCCGGGCTTTCCGGAGTTAATGAGTTATGCCCGCCGCTTGAGTTATCTCATGGCCATGGGCCGCCCCGATGCAACCGTGGCGCTGTTCCTGCCTTCGAGTTCCATGTGGCTGGGCAGCGATGCCTCGGATACTCAGTTTGTTTCCACCGAGCGCCTGCTGAGCGAGCGTCAGATCGACTTCGATATTGTGGACGAAGACGCGCTGGCAAGCGACCTGAAGGCGCTGAAAGGCAGCTTCGAAACCCTCAGCGGAAACCGCTATCGCACGGTCATCCTGCCCGCGCCGCTGGTGATTTCAACCGAGGCGCTGGCGCGGC
>JBEKWT010000025.1:0-17226 GCA_049512795.1 Occallatibacter sp. | reverse complement strand
GCTGGCGACAATGAAATGGCTTTTGGGATCGGCAATCATCATTGGTCCGCAGAGCGAGATGCCCCACAGATCGCCATGATCGGCCATGCAGAGCGATTGAGCCTCCGCAAAGTACGCGCGCGCGGTTTCAGTGGAAATCGGCTGCGCAACTTGTGTAAAGGCGGTCAGAGGCAATATGAAAAAGAACGGCATGAGAGCAAACCGTAAATATTTCATCGGTTTCGATCTCCTTAAAAATGGCCAAATTCAGTGTAGGGCCAAAATCCGCTGGAACCCTCCCACTCCTCGTACAATGAGATCGTGTTGAGTGATCTCGGTCCCCTTTACAGCTACATGCGCCGTTACCGCTGGCAGTACGTGCAGGGCACGCTGGCGTGTGTCGCGACGAACATCGTCGCCGTGCAGTTTCCTTGGGTTCTAGGAATGGCTGTGAACCGGATCCAGAAGGGGACGACCCGCGAGCTGATCCTGATTTTCGCGTTGATCCTGGTGGCTATCAGCCTGGTGAAGGGCGTCTTTCTCTACGCGCAACGCTGGATCCTGATCGGCATTTCGCGCGAGATCGAGTTCGACCTGCGCAACGACCTGTTCCGCAAGCTCGAAATTCAGGACTCAGGTTTCTACCAGCGTTACCGCACCGGCGACATCATGGCGCGCATGACGAATGATCTAAGTGCAGTGCGCATGCTGCTTGGGCCGGCGCTGATGTACAGCGCCAACACCATCTTCCTGAGCGTGTTCGCGCTGTTCTTCATGCTGCGCATCAGTCCTTACCTGACGCTGGTTGCGCTGGCGCCGATGCCGCTGGCCAGCATTCTCGTTCAGTATCTCGGGCGCAGGATTCACGAGCGCTTCGAGCGCATCCAGGCCAGCTTCTCCGATATCTCCGCGCAGGCGCAGGAAAACTACTCCGGCGTGCGGCTGATCAGGGCCTTCGCGCGCGAGGAGTCGCAGATCGGTCTCTTCGAGCGGCTGAACCGGCAGTACATCGGGCGCGCCTTGCGGCTGGTGCAGCTGATGGGTATGCTGTGGCCGACGCTCGAGTTTATTCTCGGCATTTCGATGGTGATCACGCTGCTGGCCGGCGGGCATGAGGTTCTTGCGCACCGGATCAATGTGGGCCAGTTCGTCGCGTTCAGCACCTACATGATCATGCTGATATGGCCCATCATCGCCGTGGGCTGGGTGATCAATATTTTTCAGCGCGGTACGGCGTCAGTTGTGCGCATTGATGAGCTACTCAAAGCCGAGCCCGAGATTGACGACCGCCGTTCCGCGGCTTCGGATCTTGGACCAGAGACGGTGCTCAATGGAGAAATCGAGTTCCGGCATCTCAACTTCAGCTACGGCGAGACCCCGGTGCTACGCGACATTTCGCTGAAGATTCCGGCGGGATCGAGCCTGGCCATCGTAGGGCCGACGGGCTCGGGCAAGTCGACGCTCGCGAATCTCATTCCACGCATCTACGACGCGCCTGAGGGGACGTTGTTTATTGATGGCCGGCCAATAACCGAGTATCAGCTGGCCGTGCTGCGGCGCAACATTGGCATGGTGCCCCAGGAGACTTTTCTGTTCAGCGAGACCATCCGCGAGAACCTGGCCTTCGGCGCGCCAAACGCAAGCCCCGAGGAACTGCTGGAAGCGGCCGAGGCGGCGCACATCCGGCGGGAGTTCGAGGAGTTCCCGCAGGGATTTGAAACCATGGTGGGCGAGCGGGGCGTGACGCTGTCGGGCGGGCAGAAGCAACGCTCGGCGATCGCGCGCGCGCTGATGCGGCGCCCGGCGATTTTGATTCTGGACGACGCGCTGGCCAGCGTGGACACCTACACGGAAGAGCGCATCCTCGGCGGCCTGCGCAGTTACACCGAGACGGCAACCACGATTCTGATCTCGCACCGGGTGTCGACGGTGCGCAACGCCGACCGCATTGCGGTGCTGGACAAAGGGCGAATCGTCGAGGTGGGACGGCACGACGAACTGCTCGCGCTCGACGGCTACTATGCCAGCCTCTACCAGAAACAGCAACTGGAAGAAGAGCTGACGGTGGCGGGGTAAAGCAGCGGGGCTAGCGGCGTTAGCGGAGCTGGCGGAGTTAGTGAGATGAGCTTTGCGCGGCGCCTCAGCTATGCGGTCCATGACGAGCCGGCAATCGCATCCCGGTCTGCCGGCATGGACTCCGATTCCGGCGGGTGACGCATGGGCACGGCAAACGATGACGCCGAAGCCGGATTGGCGTTCGCATCCCTGGCCACTTCGCGCCAGGCGTCGCGAACGTTGCGAACACAATCGATGGCATGCTCGAATTTGGCCTGCGACGCCGTTTGCGATGCCTGAAGGATCTGCGCGAAGATTGCGGCGTAAAACTCGCTGAGCGATTGCGCCGGGCGGCCGCCCACATCCATGCGCAGGCGCGCCTGCAGGTGAATGATGATGTCCATGGCGCGCTTGACCGCGGCTCGGCGGCCGTCGGCGTCGCCGCGTTCGACGGCGGCGATGGCGGCATAGAGAAAGCGAATGATGCCATCGTAGAGCGCAACTACAAGGTCGACGGCTGAAGCGCCTTCCAGCGCGTGTTCGCGGTAACTTGACATTCCAGATTCCTTATCCGTTCGTGTTCTGGTCAAAGCCGGTGATGGCCGAGTAAAGCTCGTTCATGCCTTCCAGTTCGGTGGGCAACTGCTGCATGATCTGGTTGGCACTGTTGAGCTCCGTGGTCAGGCTGGATTGCTCGGCGGAGATCAGGCTCTGCTCACGGGAGATTTCGGCATTCAGCGTGGATTCAATTGTGCTGTTGGAGCTGGACGCCAGGGAGAGAATTCCCGAGGACGAGCTGGTGCCTGCCCCGGTGAGCATGTTGTTGAAAGTCTGGCCCCAACTGTTGGCGTTCTGGAAGAACCCCGCCACGCTGGAATAGTCGGTGTTGAGCACGGAGTCGAGCGAGTCGGCATCGAAAGTGATGGAGCCATCGTTGTTCACGCTGATGCCGAGGGCAGACAGGCTGTTGATATCGCCAGAGGTGTTGTAGTTGAGCGGAGTGGTAGTGGGGCTCGTGGTATCGACAATGTTGGAGGTGACAGTAAGCGCGCCGGACGCGCCATTGGTGCCCGAGGTCAGCGTGAGCCCGGTTCCGGCCTGATCCAGCGCCGCCGAGACGCCGGACAAGCCGTTGATGGCGCCCATGAGCCCGGAGAGAGTGTTGTTTGAGGAGTCAAGGGTGATGGTTTGCGCCGTGCCGCTGCCCACTTGAATGGTGAGGGAGCCGGAGAGCGTATCGTTGGCGCCGCCGACCGTGCCAAAAGTGCCGATATCGGGGGTCGAGCTAGTGTACCCGCCGGTGTCGGAGTAACCCAGCGGCGTCGGCGCGCTGGAAGTGAGCGCGGAGGTCACCGTCAATGCTCCGCTCGTGCCTTCCGTCTGCGACATCAGCGTCAGTGTCGATTCGCCGTTCGAGGTCACTACTGCGGCCGTAGCGCCACTCAGGGATGAATTGATCGCGCTGGCGAGGCCAGCAAGCGTGTTGTCGCCGGAGGTCGTCGGAACCTGAATGGTCTGCGGGCTGGTGTCGGCAATGCTTGAATCTACAGACAAAGTGCCACCCGACCCCGAGCTCAAGCTCAGCCATGAACTCGTGGCGTTGCTTTCAACCTGGGCCGAAACTCCGATGTTGGCCGCGGTAATCGCGCTGACCAGCCCGGCAAGCGTGTCAGGCGTGGAGGAATCGCCAACATTGACGGTTTGCGCCGTTCCGCTGCCCACTTGAATCGTGATGGAGCCGGAGAGCGTATCGCCGGCGTTGTTGATCGGAGCCAGGGTGCCACTGCCCGCTGTGCCGGAGTAATACAAAGGGATACCGCCGGCCAGCGAGATGTTGATCGATCCGGAGAGCGTAGCTCCCGCCGTCGATGAAACCGGATCCAGATACCCGTCGGGGCTCTGCGTATTCAGGCTGCCCAGCAGTTGCTGCTGGAGCAGGGAGAGCGTAGGCGAGCCGAAGAGCGGCTCGGGAGTGCCGGAACTGGTGTTGCCTTCCTGCGTGTTGACCGCGCTGATGAGCGAGTTGTAGTCGGTGACGAATTGGTTCACGGTGCTCTCGACACCGGAGTTGTCGTTGGCGATGACCACCTGAACCGGTTCGAGGGTGGTGCCGGACTCCACGGGGCTGGGCGCGAGCAACTGAAACGTTACGCCGGGGATGAGATTGGCGACGGTGTTCGAGGCGCTGGTGAGAGGCACGCCGTCAATGGTCAAGGAAGCATCCTGGGCGTTGACACCGAGGTTGTAGTTCAGTGTGCCGGCAGTGTTGGTCCCGGTGACATTGTTCGGGTCGGTCAGCGACGAGACGACAGTTAGCTTGCCGGCGGCGCCGGAGGTTCCGGAGACGAGGCTCAACTGGGAGCCCGAGGAATCGGCGAGCACATTGGCGGTGAGTCCAAGATTCGCGGAGTTGATGGCAGAGGTGACGTCGGCAAGCGTGTCCTTGCCGCTGCCGGTGTAAATGGTGTTAGCCGCGGGCGGGTTTGTCGCCGCGCCAATCACGATGTTCTCGGTGGTCCCGTTGCCCAACTGGATGGTCATGGAGCCGGCGAGCGCATCGGAGGCGTTGGTGATCGAGTCGAGGTAGCCGCTCGAAGTCTGAGCGAGGTTGTTCACGACCACTGTGTGCGTGCCTGCCGTGGCTGAAGAGGAGGCCGCGGTCAGCTCGAGGACACTGGTGTCGGAGCTCGAGCCTTCTTTTTGCGCAAGAATGCCCTGAAGGTCGGTGAGCGAGCTCATGTCGTTGGAGAGATTCGAGTACAGCGTGCCCAGGCTTGAGATCGTGGTGTCCTGGCTCTCAAGCGAGGTCAACTGGTTCTTCCACGGCGTTTCGACGTTCTGGAGATTGCCAACGATCTCGGCCACGGTGGCGCTGACGTTGAATCCCGCACCGCTGGTTGGAGAGCCGAAACTCAGTCCGACTGTACCCATCGAATCCTCCATTGCAAACTGATGCAGCCCATGAACCAACTCCCGTAGAAGCCGGATTAAAGAGTTCTCATAACCACGGGCCGCATTCACTCAAGCAAAGAGGGGCGCCCACTGGACGCCCCTCCTTGGTTATCGGCATTGCTGCCTATTTGATTACTGCAGGAGCTTGGTCACTTCCTGCTGCATGCTGTTGGCCTGCGCCAGGGCGGAGATGCCGGTCTGGCTCAGGATTTCGAACTTCGACATATTGGAGCTGGCCTGCGCGTAGTCGGTGGCCTGCACCGCATTCTGCGCCGACTGCACGTTTTCAGCCTGTGTGCTGAGCACATTGCTGACTGCGTTCAGCGTGTTGATTTGCGCGCCGATGTAGCCATCCTGCGCAGCAACATCGGTAATGGCCGAGTTGAGTTGGGTCAACGCCGTCTGGGCATCGGCCGAGTTGGACAGGTCGGTTGTCGCCAACGATTGACCGGCCTTGTCCGTGTAGTCGATGGTGGCGACCCCGCCGGAACCGCTGGTGACGCCGGCAGCGAAAGTGCCCGCGGCTGTTTGGCCGGAGGTCTTGTCGTATGCCGTGTTGGTGTTGATGCCGTCGGAATATGCGGCCGTGGCTGCGTAGGTCAAAGGCGCAACGGCGGCCGAGGAATCGGTAAGGTTGGTGGAGACTGACAGCGCATTCTGGTTTGCGGTGCCGGCTCCGGTGGCGCTGGTCAGCGTCAGTCCGTCGATGCCGATTGCGGCATGTACGCCGAAGACATCGGTTTCTGTCGTGTTGTTTGCCGTCGTGCTGTAGTCGTTGATGTAGTTCACGAGGCCCGCGAGGTCCGCAGTGTTGAAGCTTCCGGAAGACAGGCCTTCTGTGCTGCCCGCCACCTGGGCCATGCTGATTGTTTGCGAGGCGCCCTTGCCATCCTGAATAGTGATGGAGCCTGCGAGCGTATCGGTGAGTGCAGCGGCGCCGGTGATGCTGAGCGATCCGCTGAAGCTGGCCGTGGCCGGGGTCGCGCCCAGCCCGACGGCGCCGGTAATCATGATGCCGCTGTCCTGTCCTGCAGCGCCGTCTCCGGCTGCAACTCCGGTGGTGAGGCTTGCGGTTAGGCCCAGGCCAGAGTTGTTGATGGCGTTGATGAGGCCGCCGACCGTGTTGGCATATCCTTCCGTGGAGGTGAAGCCGGTGGAGATGGTATTGGCGGTGATGGTGCCCGTAGAGGAGAGCGTATCGACCGTAAGGCCCGCAGCTGCGCCCGGAGTGGCTGCATTGAGGAAGTCACCCAATGCGACGGCAGACCCGCTGTGCGCCAGATCGAGGAATACGTCGTCACCGCCGTTGGAGGCGGTGCTGGTGTATGCCATCTTGCCGCCGGTGTCGCCAACGTCGGATGACGACAGCGAGCTGATGTTGAGATCGTCGATCGCCGAGCCGGCCGTGGAAGAGTCGCCGGTGTAGATGTTGGTGTTGGAATTGAACACGGCCTGGTTGTTGTAAGTGGTCGTCGAGCCGATGTTGGAGATTTCCGACAGGATCGACTGATATTCCTGGTTGGCCGCAGTGTCCTGCGAGCTATTGAGCGTGCCGTTGGAGGCCTCGGTGGCCAGCGTAACAGCGCGGTTGAGCAGGGTTGTGACCTGCGAGAGGGCGCCATCGGCAACCTGCAGAAGACCGACGCCTTCAGAAGCGTTGGTTTCGGATTGTGTGAGCGCCGTCTGGTTAGCCTCAAGTCCGTCGACCAACGAAAGACCGGCAGCATCGTCCGCGCCGGAGTTGATCCTGGACCCTGAAGACAACTGTTGCAGAGTCTTCGAGAGGCTGTTGTTGGAGTTGTTGAGATTGTTCTCCGCATACACCGCGGAGAGGTTGTTTAAGACACCCAGGGACATGGGGTTCTCCTTGTGGATGCGGTGATTTGCGGTTCCAATTCCGATTGCGCATCCCTATGTATGGCCCTGGGTTGCTGCTCGCGGTCTGGAGCCGACGCATCTGGCCCCTATTTCGGCGCGGTACCTATGGACTTTACCAATGCGTAGTTTGTGTCTCGCGGAGAGACAGTTCTGTTTCATTTGTTTTGTTTTTTTAACGTTCGACCGCCGCTGCCGATAATGGACGCGAAGGAGATAGGGCGATGATCGAACTGACGCGGCTGAACGGCCGGCCGATGGTGGTCAACAGCGACCTGATCAAGACTGCCGAGGCTTCTCCGGATACGATGCTGACCCTGATCAATGGAGAAAAGCTGATTGTGCGCGAAGAAATTGCCGAGGTCGTAGAGCGGATTCAGGTGTATCGCGCGCGTCTGCTCGCGGTGGTGGCGCGGCGCCTGCACCACTTCGGGGATCTGGAGCGCGCTGTGGCATTGGCCAGTCTGGATGCGGCGGGGCCGCCCGGTACTCCCCCGCAAAAACCGAAGCTGGACGCCGACGGCGAGCAGTAGAGACAGAATGGCTACCGTAATGTTCTCGGAGTTGCACATGGATAAAGCGAGCGTTGGCGGAGCGGTTCTGGCTGTCGCGGGCATCATTACCGGATTGCTGATCGAAGGCGGGAACTTGGGCCAGATACTGCAACCGACGGCGGCGCTGATCGTCTTTGGCGGCACCATGGGCGCGGTGCTGCTGCAGTTTCCGCTGACCACGGTGGTAGATGCATTCCGGAGCCTTGGGCATGTTTTTGCGCCGCCGCGCAGACACGACGGGGAGTTGATTGGGCAGATGATCGAATTCACCAACAAGGCCCGTCGCCAGGGTGTGGTCTCGCTTGACGATGACCTGGCAACCATTCAGGATCCGTTTTTGCGGCAAGCGCTGATGCTGGCTGTGGACGGAACGGAGCCGGCGGAGCTGCGCAAAATCATGCGCGTGAGCCTGGACTCGATCACCGAAGATGAGGAGCGGCTGCCTGCGGTTTTTGAATCCGCGGGTGGATTCTCGCCCACCATCGGCATTCTCGGCGCGGTGCTGGGGCTGATCCAGGTGATGCAGCATTTGGACAACATTGCGGAAGTGGGGCGCGGCATTGCCGTGGCCTTTGTGGCGACGATTTACGGAGTGGGCATCGCCAATCTTTTCTTTTTGCCCTTCGCGGGCAAGATGCGGCTGCGCATCCGGAACGGGCATCGCCGCAGGGAGATGATGCTGGAAGGCGTGATTTCGATTCTCGAGGGGATCAACCCGCGGATGCTGGAGATCAAGCTGGCGGGCTTTCTGGACGACTCGGACCGCGAGGAAAAGGAGCGGGCTGCATGAATCCGCGCGTGCCGCGCAGCCGCGTAACTCACGACCGCTGGCTGGTTTCTTATGCCGACTTCATCACCTTGCTGTTTGGTTTGTTCGTGGTGATGTACGCCTTCGCGAGAGAGGGACAGAAGAAGCAGGCGCAGGTGTCGCGGGCGATTGACACCGCCTTCCGTTCCATGGGCGTCTTCTCGAATCCCGCAAGCCAGCCGGCCAACGCGGCGGACGAGGCAACGGCTCCAGCGAACGCGGTGATGAACGAAGAAGTGGTTTCTCCGGCGCGAGTGAAGGAAGATCTGGAGCACATGCGGCGCGATCTGGCGGCGACGCTCTCCACGCAGATTGCCGCGCACACTGTTTCTCTCGAGATGGGCCGCGATGGTCTGGTGATCAGCTTGCGCGAGTCGGGTTTCTTCGAATCGGGCTCCGCTGTACCCAAGCCGGAGGCGCTGCCCACGCTCCGCATGATTGCGGCCAGGCTCGGCCCCACACCTTACGACTTGCGCATCGAGGGCCATACAGACAATGCCCCAATCCACAACGCGCAATTCGACTCGAATTGGGAGCTTTCGGCGGCGCGTGCTACGCACATCGCGCGGCTTTTTCTGGAAATGAAGGCCATTCCTGCCGACCGGCTTTCCGCAGCCGGATATGCCGAGTTCCATCCTGTGGCGAGCAACGACACCCCCGAAGGCCGCGCGGAAAACCGCCGCGTAGATCTGGTGGTGATTCCGCGAACGACGATCGACTTTGCGGCGACGAGCAGCGATCCGTCGGGTCCGTGGCGCAAAGTGACGGATGGAAAGTAGCGGAGTTGGCGGCGTTGGCGGAGTGAGCGAAAACAAGGATCCCGACTCCGCTAACACGCGCGAAGCGTGGCTGGCCGCGCTGACTGCGCTGCGCTTCACTCGACGCCAAGGACCTTCACGATGACGCGCTTGCGGCGCTGGCCGTCGAACTCAGCATAAAATACGCGCTGCCACGTCCCCAGATCGAGTTTGCCGTCGGTGACGGGCAATGTTGTTTCGTGGTGGAGCAACAGCGATTTGAGGTGCGCGTCGCCGTTGTCCTCTCCGGTGCGGTGGTGCTTGTAGTCGGGGCGCGCCGGGGCAAGCTCTTCAAGCCACTTGCCGATATCTTCGATGAGGCCGCTCTCGAGGTCGTTGACGTAGACGGCCGCGGTGATGTGCATGGGCGAGACAAAGCACAGGCCGTCCTTGACGCCGCTGCGCGCGACGATCTTCTCGACCTGGTCGGTGATGTGCACCATCTCGCGCGGAAGGCGCGTTTCAAAAACCAGGTATTCAGTGTGACTTTTCATGGAAGGCTCCCTCGATAGGCCGGGCGGCGCGAAGTGATCGCGATCCTCTCGCCCTTATCCTAAAGGAGCCGTGAACCAACGTCGCCGACCCGATGCCGCCAAGCGCCTGCGCAAGATGCACGAAGAATTGCTGGCCGCGTATGGCCCGCAGCACTGGTGGCCGGCAAAGACGGCGTTCGAGGTGATCGTCGGCGCGTATTTGACGCAGAGTACCGCGTGGAAGGCCGTTGAGCGGTCGCTTGAAAATCTTCGCTCGGCGGGCGGACTGACACCTGACGGATTGCGCGCGATTCCGCTGGCCAAGTTGCGTCGGCTCATTCGTCCGTCGGGATTCATCATGCGCAAGGCTCCGGCGCTGAAGGCATTTGTGGCCGCACTCGACAAGGAGTTTGGCGGCTCGTTGGAAGCGATGGCCGCAATGCCGACCGCTTCGCTTCGCCAACGACTGCTCGAATTGCCCGGCGTAGGCGATGAGACAGCGGACGCGATCTTGCTTTACGCGCTCGGGCACGCGGTTCCGGTGGCCGACGAGTATCTACGGCGAATTGCGGAGCGGCACGGACTTTTGGCGCCGCCGGAAGGCCGCAATCGAATTTCGTACGATGCGCTCGCGGAGGTCACGCGGAGGGCCTTTGCGGGCGATCCGGTGGAGAGCCGCGCACAACTGTTCAACGAGTTTCACGCTCTGACGGTGGCCGTCGGCAAGGCGCACTGCGGGCGAACGGCGCGGTGCGAGAGCTGCCCGCTGGCTGCTGATCTGAGAAACAGCAGCTCCCAGCTGCTAGCTTCCAGCCGCTAGCTCGTCGTGCTGGGCGAGGTTCATCACCTTTTCGCAAAAGAGCTGGAAAATCCAAACCCGAAACGCCGCAGGCCTGTAGCCAGGCGCGAGAAGCTGGCGGCTGAAGGCTGGGAGCGAAAAGCTGTAATCTGGTTGCATCATGAGCCCAACTCCGCAGCAACCCCAACTGAATCTCGCCCAGACCGCGGACTACCGCGAGTCTTACGCCAACAGCGTGCAAGTGCGTGTGAGCGTGTGGGACTTTCAACTGGTCTTCGGCCTTGCCTCGAGCGAAAGTCCGGATCAGGTGACCATCCGCAACCACCAGGCCATTTTTCTGAGCCCGCAGCAGGCCAAGGCCTTGATGAACGTGCTGGGCCAGAACATTGCGCAATACGAACAGGCATTCGGCACGCTCAATCTGGAGCCGCAGACGCAGAACTTCCCGCGCGGGCCGGTGAATTAGGCGGGGAACAAGGGAACAAGCGAGCGAGGGACCAAGGGACTGGCTATCCAGCCGCGCGCTGCGCCGGGAACAGTTCGCCGCGGTCCGGCGTCAAATGACAAAAGTAGGGAAAAGATGCTGAGTGGTGAGCGAATCGCCCGGAGCAGACCGGGGAATGGGCCAATCCAAGTGATGGCGACCGGCGAGGGAGCGAGCCCTTGCGCCTGAAAGGCATTCTGAACCCGCGGCTGGACGCACCGCTGCCCATCTGGATGATTTTTCCGGTCATCTTCATGGCGCTGTATGCCAGCCACTTTACGCTGCTGCGCGTCCCTTACTTCTGGGACGAGGCGGGATACTACATCCCCGCAGCTTGGGATTTCTTCCGTACCGGCTCGCTGATTCCGACGACGACGCTCAGCAACGCACATCCTCCGCTGCCCAGCATCTACCTGGCGCTGTGGTGGAAGATTTGCGGCTATTATCCCGAGGTGACGCGCGAGGCCGTGCTGATGGTGGCTTCGCTGGGGCTCCTCGCCGTGTGGCGGCTGGCAATGCGGCTTGTGGGCGTGGGTTCGGTCGCGTTCTGGACGACGCTGCTGACGGGAATTTATCCGATCTGGTTCGCGCAGAGTTCGCTGGCCCAGGCTGACATTTTTGCCGCCGCGTGCTCGCTTTGGGGACTGGTGTACGCACTGCCCAGCCGCGGCCCAGGTCCCAACCTTGTCCCTTGGGCTGCCGCGCTGTGGTTCTCCGGCGCGGCGCTATGCAAGGAGACGGCTGTCGTGATTCCGCTGACGCTGGCGGCGGTGAACATTGTGGAGGGTTTCAGGCTTGGCGGCACGGCGCGCGGCAAACTGTGGCGCGAGGCGGCGTGGCTCGCGAGCTGCGTTCTTCCATTGGCCGGCTGGTATGCGTATCACTACGCCAAAACCGGATTTCTTTTTGGCAATCCCGAGTACCTGCGCTACAACGCTGAGGCCACAATGACGCCGGTGCGCATGCTGGCAGCATTCGGGCATCGCATTCTGCACCTGACTGCGCACATGAATCTTTTTGTGCCGGTGGGGATGGCTTTTGCCTCGCTGCTTCTGAGCCCTCGGCCCGACCGCGACGGCCACGATCGCGCAAAGCTTGCGCCGGCGGCGCAGATGCGGATCTTTTTTCTGCTGTTGGCCAACGCAGTGCTCTTCAGCGTGCTAGGCGGCGCGTTGCTGACGCGCTACCTGCTGCCGATGTACCCGCTGGTGCTGCTTGTCGCGGTGACTACGATTTATCGGCGCGTGCCCTATTGGCAAGGCCTGGCGCTGATTTCTGCCGCGGCGTTCTTCGTTGGTCTGTTCATCAACCCGCCATATGGATTTGCTCCGGAAGACAATTTGGCGTACGCGCGCGTGGTGCGAATGCATGAATCGGCCATCACGGAGCTGGCGAAGCAGTACCCCGGCGCCACGGTGCTGAGCGCATGGCCGGCGACCGATGAGTTGACGCACCCCGAACTGGGCTACGTGAAGCACCCGTGGGATGTGGTCGCGATCGACGATTTTTCAGCCGGACAAATTGCCCGCGCCGCCCAGGAGCCACAAGCGTATTCGGCCGCGCTGGTCTTCTCAACCAAATACGATCCGGACTCGCCGTTGGAGAGGCTGAGCGGCGAGGCACTCGACGAACGCTACTTCGGCCTGCACCACGATCTGACACCAGAGGTGATCGCCCGGGATTTGGGCGGAGACCTGGTGTGGAAGCGCGACGACGACGGTATGTGGATCGCGCTGATCCACTTCAACCACCCGGTTGAAGCGCGACTGGAGCCGGGAACAAACGGCCGGCGAAGCGAGTAAACGCAGAGAATTCGATCGGCAAACGTGTGCAGAAAATTTCCTTGCGCAATGCGGGAACAGTTTGTCAAAACGTGGTGTCTACACAAGCACAGTGGTACCGAATGGGATGATCGGAAGCCCGTGAATCCCCGCTCCACGCGCCAAGCGCGCAGAGCGGGCTGCCCCGCTACGCTCTGCGGAAAGCTTCCGTCTCCCGTCCGGCGCGACTGAATTGAAGTTGGGGGAGGCGGCCATGTTCGAAGACTCGACGTTTGAAACCATGGGCAGAATCCACACCCGGAGCCGGGGATGGATGATGGCGACGTTTGCCTTCAACTCGTCCATTCTGCTGGCGCTGGTGATTATCCCGATCATCCACCCGGAGATGCTGCCGCAGATCACGAATGCAATCCGGATGGTGGCGCCGGCGCCGGTCGAGGAGCAGAGGCCGGTGGTGCGGACGCAGCAGATACCGGCCACGCAGAGGGAACTGCCGAGTGGGGTCACGCAGGTACAGCGGCAAATTACGGGCAGGCCCTGGAATCCTGGCCCTGGCGGAGATCCCGGGACCATCGGGCCTGTTGATTTCAGCGGGCCCCCGAGCGGAATGGTTGGCCCGGACAATCCGTTCGGGCGCGGAACGCATCCCGATGTGCGGCTGGCGGCGCCGGCAGCGACGCAGCACGTATCGTCAGGCGTGATGCAGGGGATGCTGATCTACAAAGTGATTCCGACTTACCCGATGGTGGCGCAGGCGATACACGCGTCGGGTACGGTGATTCTGCAGGCGACCATTTCGCGCACGGGGACCATTGAGAATTTGCACGTGGTAAGCGGGCCCGCGCTGTTGCGGCAGGCGGCGCTCGATGCGGTGAAGCAATGGCTCTACCGGCCTTATCTGCTGAATGGCCAGCCGGTGGAGGTGGAGACGGCGGTGAGCGTGGAGTTCAAGCTGGATTGAATTCCGGCGGGCTGGCGCGGGGCGAGTGTCGTCGGCGACAATGGCTTCTGCCATGACAATGACCACGCGCCGCGATTTCCTGATTCTTGCCCCGACTGTAACTCTTGGAGCTTTTGCCATGCCCGCCGCAATGCGAGCTGCCGGACCTGTTTCCGCACGGCGAAGGCGTGTCTTCGTTGGGTCGCACGCCCCTGATGGGATTCTGGCATTCGACTGGGACGAGGCGAGCGGATCGCTGACGCAAGTGGGCGTGGCAGCCAAAGTTCCGAATGTAGCCTGGCTGGCGCTTTCAGGCGGGTTCGTTTATTCGGCGTCGGAGTTGGATACGTTCGAAGGCAGGCCGACCGGGGAAGTGGCGAGCTTTCGCGTGGCGGGCGGAGAGCTGCAGCCGCTCTCGGCGCGCAACTCTGCCGGCACGGGCACTTGCCACGTGGCTGTGGATGCGACCGGCCGCATGTTGCTCGCCGCGGACTACACCGGCGCGAGTGCGGCCAGCTTTCGCATTGAAGATGGCAAGCTGAGCGAGGCCGTGTGGACCCAGCACTACACCGAGCACGGCCCGAACACTGACCGGCAGCAGACCGCCCACGCACACTTCGCGTCGTTCTCGCCGGATAATCGGTTCGCCTACATAAACGACCTGGGCGGAGATTGCATTCATATTTACAAGGCCGATGCGGCAACGGCGCGGATGGCGGCGGCCGGGACGTATCGCGGCGCTCCCGGCTCCGGTGCGCGCACGCTGCATTTTCATCCCAATGGCCGCACCGCCTATTGCATGAACGAGCTGGTTTCGACGGTGGACGTGCTGGATTGGCACAAGGCCGACGGGTACCTGAAGCTCGTCGATCGCATTGATTTGCTGCCCTCGGATTATCACGGACCGACGCGCGGCTGCGACACGGTCATCAGCCGCGACGGCCGCTTCGTTTACTTCGCCAACCGCGACGACGATTTTCTGTATGCCTTCCACGCGGACGCGAAGACAGGCAAGTTGACGCCGATGAAGCGGTCGAATTGCGGAGGAAAGACGCCGCGGAATTTCACGCTCGATCCCACGGAGCGATGGATACTCGTAGCGAATCAGGATTCGAATCTGATCAGCGTGTTCGCGCGCGATCCCGCGACCGGCGAACTGGCCGATGAGGTGAAGAGCAGCGTCGCGGTGGAAGCGCCGATGCGGATTCTGTTCGTCTGAATTACGCGGCCTGCGTTTCGCCTTTCAATAGCTCGGCCTGGTAGTGGGCGATGAGCGCGTCGACGATGGGCTGCAGGCGGCCCTGCATCGCCAGGTCGAGCTGGTGCAGCGTGAGTCCGATGCGGTGGTCGGTAACGCGGTTCTGCGGGAAGTTGTAGGTGCGAATCTTCTCGCTGCGGTCACCGGAGCCGACCTGCTGCTTGCGGGCCTGTGCGAGTTCGGCGTTCTGCTTTTCCATTTCCATCTCATATAAACGCGAGCGAAGCACGCGCATGCCCTTTTCGCGGTTCTTGATCTGCGACTTCTCGTCCTGGCAGCTGACCACGGTGTTGGTGGGCAGGTGCGTGATGCGCACGGCGGAGTAAGTGGTGTTGACGGATTGACCGCCCGGGCCGGAGGAGCAGAAGGTGTCAATGCGAATGTCCTTGGCCTCGATCTTGATGTCGACTTCCTCGGCTTCGGGCAGGACGGCGACGGTGACCGCCGAGGTGTGCACGCGGCCCTGCTGCTCGGTCTCGGGCACGCGCTGCACGCGGTGGACGCCCGACTCCCACTTGAGCTGCGAGTAGACGCGCTCGCCTTCGACGATTGCGATGACTTCCTTGTAGCCGCCGATGCCGGATTCCGAGATTGACATCACCTCGACCTTCCAGCGCTTCTGCTCGGCAAAGCGCGTGTACATGCGGAAGATTTCGGCGGCAAAGAGCGAGGCCTCGTCGCCGCCGGTGCCGGCGCGGATTTCGAGGATGACGTTCTTCTCGTCGTTGGGGTCCTTGGGCAGCAGCAGAACTTTGAGCTCTTCTTCAAGGGCCTGTTCGCGCGGCTCGAGCGCGGCGATCTCCTCCTGCGCCATGGCGCGCAGATCGGCGTCGCTTTCGGCGAGCATGGCGCGCGCGTCGGCGAGGCCCTGTCGAACCTGCTTCAGCTCGCGATACTTTTCGACGGGAACCTCGATTTCGCGCAGCGCTTTGGCAGTCTTCGAATACTTCTCGTGGTCGTTGAGGACCTCGGGCAGGGAGAACTGCGCCTGCATTTCGTTGTAGCGCTGCTCTATTTGTTCCAGGCGATCAAAGATCATGACGGTTCTCCCGTGGAACGAAGTGAATCAGTGAAAAAAAGAAGTGAACAAGTGAATAAGTGAATGAGTGAGCGAGTGAATGAGTAAAAGGGTGCAGCAGGAGTGTAGGCGGCGGGAGCCGCTAGAGGAGCGCCGGGATGGGCTCGCGGAGATTCATACCAGTTCTTATTTTAGCGCGAAACTGGTGTATTTACCCGAGTCTGTAGATTTCTTCCCGGAGCGTTCTGCGTCCAGAAGCCACCCCGACTCGCTCGGGTTTCTCGGCCAACAAGCGGACATAGTCTTCGAGAGCGTGTTCCAGAGTTTCGCCCATCTCGGCGGCACTCTGGCGCGCGCGTTCGGCGACCTGATCCTCGACAGAAAGAGTGATGTTCATTGGCAAAGTATGGGGGTGTGCCCGTGCTGTGTCAATGTCGCGAATCGGTGCAATCTCGGCCGCTTGCAGACGAGTGAGCTTACACCCCACCCTTGCCCAGCAAGATTCCGATCCCGTATGTGACCGCGCCCTCCACCGCGCCAACGACGGTCATTTCAAGGCCGGAGGACCACCAGGAGCGGACGGTGATAAGGGACTTGGCGGCGCCTACGGCGAAGTGCGCGGCAAGCGAGACGACGGCTGCCGCAATGACGGCGGGAATTCCCTGCATGAAGAAGAAGGGAATGACGGGGATGATGGCGCCGACGGCCGTGGACAACGCGCCGGAGCTGGCAGAAACAAGAGGGTTGGCTAAAGCCTCTTCGCTGGAGCCGAGTCGCTCGGCGGAAAGCGCGCGCAGCAATTGCTCGGGGTCGCTGGCGATGTGATTCACCATGTGAATGGCGTCTTCCTCGGGCAGGCCCTTCACCTGGTAGTAGAGCGAGAGCAGCTCGCGGGCTTCCGGGCCGTTCATCTGGATGGCTTCGCGCTCGCGGGCGATTTCGGCGTGGTAGATTTCGCGCTCGCTTTTTGCGGCGAGGTAGGCGCCGGAGCCCATGGAAAGCGCAGACGCGATCATGCCGGAGAGGCCTGCGAGAAGAACGTACTTGGAGTCGCCGGAAGTTGCGCCGGAGACTCCGGAGACGATGCCGAAGATTGCGCCGAGGCCGTCATTGACGCCGTAGATGGCGTCGCCGATCCAGGCGCCGGGCTGCTTGCGCCCCTGGCTACGCTTGGCCAGCATCTCTTCGAGCACGGCTTTGGCCTCGATTTTGGGTGCGCCGCCGGGCGCGGTGTAATGACCGCGGATGAGCGAACCCAGCTCGCGGTAATGGTCCCTTTCGTCCTGAATGACGTGCTCGAGGATGGCGACAGAGCCTTCGTCGCCGAGGGCTTTCAACTGCTCGCCGTAGCGGGCGATGTCGCGGCTCTCTTCAATCTCAAGGCGGCGCAAGGCCATGCGCATGCCGCCGGCGCGATTGGCCAGCGAGTCGGCCTGACCGCCGGGGCCACCCG
>JBEKWT010000024.1:0-17542 GCA_049512795.1 Occallatibacter sp. | reverse complement strand
AAGCTGGTGCGGCATCGCCGCGAGGGACGCGAAACTCACTATCAGGCGCAGCCCGATGCGCTGACGCCGATGGTGGACTGGCTCGATCAATACGGAGCGTTCTGGCGAGAGCGTTTCGATCGGCTTGAAGAGCTTTTGAAAAGGATGGAACCATGAGCACTGCAGCCCAAAGCAATGCAGCTCCAACCACCCGTACCCTCGTCGTCGAGCGGGTATTTCCGTACCCGCTGGAAAAGCTGTGGCGAGCGCTTACCGAGGGCCCGCTCCTCGAGCAATGGATGATGAGCAACGACTTCGCGCCCGTGGCCGGCCACCAGTTTCAATTCCGCACCGAGCCCAAGCCGAACTGGAACGGCGTTGTTGACTGCGAGGTGCTCGCCGTCGAGCCGATGCGACGCCTCTCGTTTAGCTGGAGTGTTGGAAAAAGCGAAAGCTCCCCGGGCCTGCATTGGATTGTGCTTTGGACCCTGACTCCAGCGGAGGGCGGCACGCATCTGCGCATGGAGCAGTCCGGCTTCACTCCCGATCAGCAACAGGCTTACGGCGGCGCGAAGTACGGCTGGCAAAAGATGTTCGACGGCCTGGAGCACGTGCTCGCGGGCGTGTCGTGACGTAACAGGAAAAACCGCAAATGAGGAGGTACGCAATGAACTCGAACACATGGATTCGGCTGATCCACCGCTGGCTGTCCGCAGCCCTGACTATAGGCATGGTCGTTAACTTTGTGGCCGTGCTGCTGCACAAGTACACCAACACGCTTGGCCTTCTGGCCGTGCTTCCCCTGGCGCTGCTCTTTCTAACTGGCCTCTATTTGTACGTGCTTCATTACGCCGCCAAGTGGCGCAGCGCGCGCCGCGCCACCCGAACTGCCGCTTCGGCTGCATAGCCCCTCGGCGAAATCGATCGATTCAGACGAATCAACCCCGGACGAACTGAAAGGCATCACGAACGAAGAGCTGGTCAGAGTAACGCGGCGCTACCCGCGAATTTCAACCTGTGAGGAAACCGATGAAGATCAAATTGACAAGTGTTTTTGTCGACGATCAAGAAAAGGCACTGCGCTTCTATACGGAAGTGCTGGGCTTCCAAAAGAAGGCCGACTTCAGCAATGGGCCGTATCGCTGGCTCACCGTGGCCTCAGCCGAGGAGCCGGATGGCACGGAGCTGCAGTTGGCGCTCAACAATAACCCCGCGGCCAAGGCGTATCAGCAGGCCTTGTTCCAGCAAAGCCAGCCCGCGGCCATGTTCTTCACTGACGACGTGCAGGCCGATTACGACCGGATGAAAGCGCGTGGGGCGGAGTTCACCATGCCGCCCACCGATGTCACGGCCTCCAAAATCACCATGGTCAAAGACACATGCGGCAATTTGCTTCAGCTCACAGAACTGAAGAAGTGGTAGGCCGGCTGCTGGTGAGTCCGGCCAGTTTGCCCGACTCGCCGGCGTGGGCAGCTCCTATGACTGGAAGGCTTCGGTGCGATTTATCGATTGGTTCTGGCAGTCGGGGAGAAATCCCGGCTCAGGCCCAGGCTCGTAGCTGCTTCATCCAATTCGGCCTGCGTGAAGAAGAACTGATGCGTCGGGTTGGAGTTGGGGTAGAACCGGATGATGATCTCAGGTTTTTCAACCGAATCATTCTTGCCGTCGTGAAACGGATATCCGAGACCCTGCATGAGGTGAAGCGATCCCTCATCTCCTGAGGGATTGCCTGTGTCCCCGACAATGGCAAACACGCCTCTGCGGGTGCGCTTGGAATAAACCGACACGAAATCGCCCACCCGTACCCCGCGCCGGCGAGCCAGGTTTCCGCGAACGACATAACTGATATTGCGGGCGTCGACATAGCGCCGTGGATCCCGTTCATTCCGATTCTCAATATCGGTAAAGGCGGTTTGAGAAATGTAATAGCCCGGAAAAGGATCCTTTGCGCCCTGTAAAATCGGGCGGCCGTGTTCGTCGATCAGGTAACCGACGATCTTCCCGTCAGCGCGATTGAGGTAATGCGCATCCAGGAGGATGTCGAGTGTCTCCATGCCTGGCGGACCGTAGGCGTTAGGAGCTCCATCTACGTCTACATCCATGCGGTGCGTCAGTATTTCGAAAAACGGATGCTCTTTCCCATTCTGCGCACGCGAGACGACAGGGCCGATTAATGCGAAAGCCCAAGCTATCGCCAAAAAGCGATTCACGCATCGGCAATTCCGCGACACGGCCATCTCCCGATTTCGAATGATTGAGCCGGCCTTCTCAGGCCTTGGACTTGTTCAAGCCAACCGCGGCGCGGATCAGGGTTTTCAGAGCCTTATCGTTGATCTTCTCGCCTTCGCGAAAGTCGATGGCCCGCCTCAATCTGCCCTCGAGACTGGAATTGAACAGTCCCGCGGGATCATCCAAAAAGGCGCCCTTGGCGAAGGTCAACTTTACCGCCTTCTTGTAGGTCTCGCCGGTACAGATGATGCCGTCGTGCGACCAGACGGGGATCCCCCACTTCCATTCCTCCACGACTTTGGGGTCGGCCTGCTGGATCAAAGCGCGTAGACGTGCAAGCATCTCTCCGCGCCAGTCGGCGAGCTCTTTGATTCTCGCGTCGATGAGACGAGATGCAGTTTCAACATTCTGGGAACCGCTCTTTTTCATAAGGCGTGTCTGCTTTCTTCGTGAGCCGGTCAATTTTGACCTTGCTGGATGCTTTCACTGACCTAGTTTTATATCAAAGAGGGTTCCGGCGGGTTGACCCCAGTGGCTCAGGCTTATCTCGACACAATACCTGTTGCAACAACTATTTAGGCGAGGGGCGCATCTTTGCGGCCGTTGGGGAATCAAATAACGTGAGCAAGATCGTTCCGGATTGATTCGTGAGGGGATGAGCAATATGGCAACGAGCACGGTTTTGACGGCAAGCGAGACGCATGCGATGAAAAGGGCGCCGGTGGTTGAAGGGGTGTTGCCGGCAATTCATGAGCGATGGAGCGCGCGGTCGTTTGACGCGCGCGAGGTGAGCGCGGCGACGCTGAGGAAGGTGTTTGAGGCGGCGCGTTGGGCGGCCTCCTCGAACAACGAGCAGCCGTGGCGGTTTGTGGTGGGACGGCGCGGCGACGCAACGTGGAAGAGGATTTTCGAAACGCTTGTGGGGTTTAACCGGACGTGGGCGCACCGCGCTCCGGTGCTGATTCTGGGCGCGGCGGCGACGCACTTCAGCAAGAATGGGGCGGAGAACCGGTTTGCGCTCTATGATCTGGGAGCGGCGAGCTCCTATCTGACGCTCGAGGCCGCGAACCTGGGACTGACCACACACCAGATGGGCGGGTTCGATCAGGATGCGGCGCGGAAGGCGCTGGGGATCCCGGCGGAATACGGAATTGGAGCCGTGATCGCACTGGGATACCAGGGCGAGCCGACGGCGCTGGGCGACGACACGCTGATCGAGCGCGAGACCACCGCGCGGACGCGGAAGGCGCTGGGCGAAATGGTTTTCAGCGAGTGGGGAGAACCTGCGGAGTTGTAAAGACACTTCGCAGTTCTCAGTTCTTAGCTCACAGTTGTCAGCGGACCGGGACTCGCTGAGACCTTTTGCTCGGCACCTTCGCCCCTTTCTTGCGAGCCTCGGAAAGGCCGATGGCAATTGCTTGTTTGCGGCTCGTCACCTTTTTGCCGCTACGGCCGCTTTTCAGCTTGCCGAGCTTGAACTCGTGCATTTCGGTCTCCACCTGCTTGGCGGCTGCAGCGCCATATTTTCTTGCTGCGGGCTTCTTCTTTGTCGTCATGAATGAATCTCCTCGAGGTTGAATCTAACGCTCATCCTGCCGGGCACGATCGCCGCGCGCCGAGGCGAGCCGACGCTTCCATCAATCAATGAGCGCCCAACATGGTCTGATGCATCTTTCCCGCGACGGGGCAGCGTTGAGCTCGTGCGATTCCGCGCTTCGCGCGGTATAGCATTTTCGGAATTGCTTGGGTCGAAAGCACACGCTAAAGTGGCTTTTTCCTAAAGGAAAAGCCACCGTCCCTTGACCTCTAAGAATCTGCGTGTATTCCGAAAATGCTCTAGAGTGAAGCCTGGGAGATCGATTCTTGAGCGCGGCGGGAACACGGAAGCAAAGGGGCACGGGACGAGTTGGCACGCGCAGTGGAAGCGGAGCCGCGCGACCGAGCCAGAGAAGTCAGGGCCAAAACATTCAAAGCCGGAAGCGCAAGCTGCGGCCGGGTTGGAAGGGACGCGTCGTCCTTGCGTGCGCGGCTCTGGTGGTGGGGCTCGTGGCCTGGGCGGCGATCGCGCGGTCAATTGCGCCCACGGTCAACACGACACAGAATCAATTTGATGTGCTGATTGTGCTGGGCAGCCCGGCCGACGCGGACGGGAATCCGACGCCGACCGAGCTCGAGCGCGTGACCGAGGCTGTGCACGAGTACGAACGGGGCGTGGCGCCGAGGATGATTATTACCGGCGGTCCGTCCCACAACCGATTCGTGGAAGCCGATGTGATGGCGCGGCTGGCCGAGGCGCAGGGGATTCCGGCAGGCGCGATCGTGGAGGAGCGCACGGCGCGGGACACGATGGAAAATGCGTGTGACTCGGTCAGGATTATGCGCAGCCACGGTTGGGAGTCGGCGGAGGTGGTGTCGAGCGCGAGCCATTTGCCGCGAACGGGGCTGATCCTGAGCCGACTGCCACTGAAATGGCGGACCCATGCTGCGCCTTCGCTGGAGCCGGAGGGCGAGTGGACGCAAGCGGCGATGACGGCGTTGGAGATTCTAAAGACAGTGCGCTACCTGGTGTGGGCGCGGCAGATGGACACGTGTTCGCTCTAAGTTCGGGCGCACACGACTCAAGCGAACGCCAGTCTAAGAAGAAATGACGGAAAGCCGCGTTGTCCGCCCTCGGGGGGCTCCTGTAAGCTTGTTTGTGATGCATCTCCCAGTCAAGTTATCTGCAACAATCGCCGTTGTTTTCGCTCTGTGTGTGTGCGAGGGAGCGCGCATCGGGGCGCAGGAGCCCAGTTCGCAACCGGGCTCGCAGCAGCCGGATTCGCAGCCGCAGCCGAGCTCTTCATCGCAATCGTCTTCTTCGACGCAGGGGCAGGGGCAGGGGCAGGGCCAAAACGCGCCAATTCCAGCGTACGGAGTCTACCTGGCTGTCGATCCGTTGGCCAAGGTTCGCTACGACAACCGCTTCGACATGTCGCTTGGCTTCGCGTACGACCACATGAAGGCGGGGCCGTCGCTGCTGCAGGGATCGAACCTGGGTGGGCTGGACATGGAAGGCTCGTACTGGCTGGCGAGGAACTGGGGAATCGTGGCGTCGGGGCGGGGGTATGTGGGTACCAGCGGCACCGGGCCCAACACCGATGGCCCCAACGGGACACCGATCAGGGGACCCTTTGTAGAGCAGTATTTTTTTGTGGGCGGCGCGGAATGGCTGGGCCCGCACAACAAGCATGGGGCGCTGATTGCTCATGCCATGTTCGGCGGGGTGTATGGCAACTTCCAGAAAGATCTGCTCGGACACCCGCCTGCGGATTTCGATTTCTACTACAACCAGATTGCTCCGGCGGCGATCATCGGCGGGCACTTCGACCTGAACCGCTCGGAACACTGGGTGTTTCGCATCACACCCGACGCGGTGATGACCCACTACAACTTCAAAGCGGCTCCTCCTTCAACTTCGTCGTATTCACAATACGACGTGAACTTCGCCATCAGCGTAGGGCTGGAATACAAGTTCACCTCAATCAAGCGCTCGACCAACCAGAAGACCAATTGGATTTCGGGCTGGTAGGCAAGAACAGAGGAGTTGGCGGCGTTAGCGGGGCTAGCGGAGTTTGTTTCCCTGCGAATGCGGCGGCAAACAGCGACTGAGCAGGCAGCGGGGCCAACTCCTCGGCCCGTGCCATCCTCCAGAGAGGTGCGGGGCTGCCAGGTCCATCGGTATGTGTGGTATTCTCCAGCGTTCAGCGGCGGGTAAGGGCGAATTCCGCCTGAAAGTATGCCGTTTCGGATAGCGGTAATCCCCAACCGCGCCGGGACATGCGAGCCAGAGAGGTCAATTCAGGATGGGTGCCTGATGGATATGAAAGACACATTGGCCGTATTGCTTGCGGGCGGAGCGGGAGAACGGCTGTTTCCGTTGACGCGTGACCGTGCCAAGCCCGCAGTGCCGTTTGGCGGGCACTACCGCATCATCGACATCACTCTCTCGAATTGCATCAACTCCGGGCTGCGGCGGGTGTACATCCTGACGCAGTACAAAGCGCTGAGCCTGAACCGGCATATCCGCGAGGGCTGGACGGGAATCGTGGCGCAGGAGCTGGGCGAGTTTTTTGAGCTGATGCCGCCCATGCAGCGTACGGGCGCGAACTGGTACATGGGGACGGCGGATGCCGTTTACCAGAACCTCTATTCAATCGGCAGCGAGCAGCCTGCGCACGTGATCATCCTGTCGGGAGACACCATCTACAAGATGGACTACAGCCGGATGCTGGCGTACCACAAGGAGACGGGCGCGGACGTAACGCTGGCGACGCTGCCGGTTTCACCCGAAGAGGTTTCGCGGTTTGGGGTGGTGGAGGTGGGTTCGACGGGCGAGGTGCTTGGATTCGAGGAGAAACCGGCGTCGACGAGCTTCCGCTCGCCGTTCAATCCCAATGCCGTGGATGCGTCGATGGGGATTTACATCTTCAACACCGATACACTGCTGAAGGCGCTGATCGCGGATGCAGACGACACGGAATCGAAGCACGACTTCGGGCACAACATCCTGCCGAACATGCTGGGCAAGAAGAAGATGATGGCGTACAGCTTTGTGGACGAGAACAAGCAGCAGGCGCTCTACTGGCGCGATGTGGGAACGCTGGACGCCTATTACGACGCCAACATGGATTTGTGCTCGGTGTCGCCGACGTTCAACCTGTATGACAAGAGCTGGCCGATCCGCACGCGACAACGGCAGTATCCGCCAGCGAAGTTCGTCTTCGGCGAACCGGGCCGCTCGGGCATGGCAGTGAACTCGATCATCACCGCGGGCGTGATTATTTCGGGCGCTTCGGTGTACAACTCGGTGCTGTCGCAGGACGTGCGCGTGAATTCATACTCGGATGTGGACCAGAGCATCATCTTTTCGCACGTGAACATCGGGCGGCACTGCAGGATCCGGCGGTCGATCATCGACCGTGATGTGCACATACCGGAGGGAACTGTAATCGGGTACGACCCCATCGAGGACAAGCGGCGGTATTTCGTGACGCCCTCGGGGCTGACGATCGTGACGCGGGATGCGTCGATGTTTGAGAATCCCGTGGATCCGGAGTTTGGGCAGGGATACTCATCGATGGAGCGACCGGAGTAATACCAGGAAGTAAGCAGCCCGGCAGGCTCTGCCCGGTTCAGCTCACGCCGCCCGATTGGGGCGGGTCGCAACTTGGGGAAGCTGAGTGAGGCAGTTCGGGGCCCTCATACTCGAACTTGCGCAGATTCCTCAGGCACTCCGTGAGCGCGCCCATCATGGTTTCGGCCCAACCACATGGCTGGAATTTCGCCGTCTTCTGATTCAACTCAAGATCGGCCACGGCAAAGAATTTCATGTCGGTGGTCTTTGCCGAGGCGAATTCCTTGACTGTGATGCGCGCTTCAACCTCGCCCGAAGCATGTTTCTTCTTGATGGAAAAGAAGTGCAAGCGGGCAAGGGCTTCTGAGGGATCCTTTTCGACAAACTTCCAATCTTCCACGTTCTGACCTCCATTTCTGCCAAGTTTACGGTGTAACCGCTTGGGATGAGGCGATTTTCTTTTGAGCACGAAGATCTCTACCCGTCGAGCGGCGCAGGCACGCGTCCGGGGTTCAAGACGGCCAACGGAACCAAGGGTTGGTGAATTCCGTATGAACAAACCATGCAGTGCGTGGGTGCATTAAGCTGGAGCGGGGCAGGTTGGGGTGCTCGAATGGCACGCTCCGATGCCCGGGACCCGGCAGAAAAACGGCCGCGGGCCCAGGAGTTTTCCGCCGGGGCCTTGGCTGAGGCGCCGGCGAGCCGCGCGAGGCGCGCGGAGGTGAGACCGCTGGAGCAAGACTGGTCGAATATCGTCCACCGCTGCATGGATGGAGACTCGGGCGCATGGGCCGAGATGGTTCGTACGCACCAGAAGCGTGTGTACGGATTGTGTTACCGGTTTACCGGAAATGCGGCCGACGCAGAAGACCTTACCCAGGACGTTTTCCTGAAGATTTATTCGAATCTGGGCAGCTTTGACGCCGCACGTGGCAGCCTGCCGGTGTGGATCACCACCATGACGCGGAACCTGCTGGTGGACAACTTCAGGCGGACGCGCAACCAGAGGGCGACAAGCTCACTGGACGAAGGCTGGGAGCATACCGAAGAGCTGAAGCCGTCGGACAGGCTGGTGGCCAAGGGACCGTCGCCGCATGAGTCGGCGGCGCACAAGGAGCTAGCCAACATGGTGCAGGGCGCGCTGGCAAAAGTAAGCGTGGAACTGCGCGAGGCGGTGATCCTAAGAGACCTTCAAGATCTTGACTATAAAGAGATTGCACAAGTTTTGGCGATTCCCGAGGGAACGGTGAAGTCGCGCATCAGCCGGGGCCGAGCGGAACTTGCCAGGCTGCTGGAACGTAATCAATTGGAGGTGATGTAGCGATGGCAGAGCGCACACAATTTCCGAATTCTCCGGCCTGCGGCGCATGGGAGACGCTGCTGACGGACGCTCTGGACGGGCTGTTGAAGCCCGAGGACGAAGCGACGTTTACGTCGCACAAAGCGATCTGCCCGGCGTGCACGGCGCTTTATGAGGAAGCGCGCAAGGGCCGCGAGTGGCTGGAGTTTCTCTCACCTGAGCCGGAAGCGCCGGAGGGGTTGCTGGAGAGGATTCTTGCGCACACCGGTCCGGGACACATAACTGGACACGCAGCGAGAGGGCCGTTGCCGGCAATGGCCGGATCGGGCGTGGTTCCAGCGTTTGTGCCTCCGGTGTGGCATCAGCAGGGATTCGTTGCGCGGATGCGTTATGCAATACAACCGCGACTGGTGATGACGGCGGCGATGGCGTTCTTCTCCATCGCGCTCACGCTGAGCCTGACCGGGGTGCGGTTGACGACCCTGCGGCTGGCCGACCTGCGGCCGAGGGCAGTGCGGTCGTATATGGAGCGGCAGTTGAATATGGCTTCCGTGCCCATCGTGCGGTACTACGACCATCTGCGGTTTGTGTACGAGGTGGAATCGAGAGTGCGGCAAATGCGCAGCCAGTCAGAAGGCAGAGGCACTGACAACACCTCCCCGGGAGGTGATGACGAGCAAAAGCAAGACCACCCTGCATCACCCGGAGAAACCAAACAGAATCCCGGGAAGAACGATGGTGGGGGTCGCCTGGACCCTCGGGAAGAGCCGAACAACTCAGTGGCTCAGCCGGCGTCCGGCACAATGAATGACTTTGTGGAAACTTCGTTTCACTTGCAAGGCAAGAGGGCGATCCGACAGCTCCATAAGGCGAACACGGAAAGGGGCAGAGTATGGATTGCGTAAATCATAGTGGCGTGAATGCGACGGCGTATTGCCAGAACTGCGGAAAGGCGCTTTGCCAGACCTGCGCCAAGACCGCGGTGGGTGGGCAGATCTTTTGCGAGCCGTGCTGGATGGCATGGCAGGGCGGGCAGCAGCCGTTTGTGGCGCCGCCCGCGGGAGCGCCCAGCCCTGGACTGGCTGCCTTTCTGGGGCTGATTCCCGGCGTGGGCGCGATGTACAACGGGCAGTTCGTCAAAGGCCTGATTCACGTGATGATTTTTGCCGTGCTGGTAAGCGCGGCCCACGTTTATGGGATCTTCGGGCTTTTGATCGCGGGCTGGATCTTCTACCAGGTGTTCGAGGCCTACCACACGGCAAAGGCGCGGCGCGACGGCGAGCCGTTGCCCGATCCACTGGGGCTGAACGAAGTCACCAACTGGTTCAGTACGGGCGGGCGACCGCGTCCGGGGACAGCGCCAGGCGTACCGGCAGGGACCGGGCCGATCGTAACGGGGCCTGCCGACCCGTATCAGGCGCCGAATCAGGCGCAGGTTCAGCCTCCGTATGGGGCACCCTATGCTGCGCCTTATGAGGCTCCCTACCAGACGCCCTATCAGGGTCCTTATGTCCCGCCGGCCTATCCCGGGCCGGGTGTTCCGCCGGTTCCGCCAGTGTTTTGGCGGCGGCGCGAGCCGATTGGAGCGGTGGTCCTGATTGCTCTGGGCTTGCTGATTCTGCTGCACCAGTTCGACTGGTTCTCGGGGCGCGTCTTTGAGTTCAGCTGGCCGGTTCTGCTCATCGGATTGGGAGTGTGGCTGATTGTGCGGCGCCTGAGCGAAACGAAGGGGAGTTCGCAGGAGAATTCCAAGGAAGGGCAACAATGAATCGCTACATTCTGATTCGCCGATTGCGCGCGCCGGCATTTTTGCTGCTCGTCGGCGTGATTGCACTGCTGGACGAGGCCAACGTTTTGAGCTGGGGCCAGTGTTGGCCGCTGTTCCTGATCCTGGCGGGCGTGTTGTTGCTGGCAGAGCGCGCGGCGCTGGCGGGAGAAGGCTATCCACCGCCTCCGGGCACGCCTTGGCAGAACACGACGCCGGGGACGGTCCAGGGCGCGGGGCAGAGTGCGCAGCCAACGACGGGCACGGCGACCGTGCCCAAAGAAACGCACGACTACGGCGATGAGATCCATGGAGGGCAGTCATGAGCAGCGTACCTCCGCAAATGCCTCCGGGCGGGGGGGTGCCTCCGCCGTACGATCCGAAGATGCAGTGGCGCGTGTATCGCGAGCAGCAGCGTGCCGCGTGGCGCGCGCAACGCGACGCCTGGCGGGCACAACGCCACGCCTGGAAGGCGAACTATGTGGGCGCATACGGACCGCGCGTGCCTTCCGTGGTGGGTCCGGTGATTCTGATTTGCGTGGGCGTGATTGCCTTGCTGATGGTGACCGGACATATCGATGCCGGCTCGTTCTGGTCCTGGTATGGGCGATGGTGGCCGCTGCTGCTGATCGCGGCGGGGCTTGCGCTGCTGGGAGAGTGGGCACTGGACATGCGGCGGGAGACTCCCGTGCACCGCAGCGGCAGCTTTGTCGGGATCCTCTTTCTGGTTGCGTTCCTGGGCCTTTGCGCGGCGGGATGGCACCACATGCAGCCGTTTGTGGGCGGATGGAATGGCGACAACGACTTCTTTAACTTCTGGGGCCAACCTGAGCACGACAGCGATCAGCCGGTGGATAGTCGGCCAATCCCCGCGAACGCGTCGATTCAAATTACCAATCCGCGCGGGGACGTGAGCATTACCGCGGGCGACCAGCCCAACCTTGAAGTGCAGGCGCACGAGATGGCCTACGCCGACTCGGACTCCGGGGCGAAGAAGATTTTTGATAGCGAAGCCGCGAAGGTGACGGTGAGCGGAACCGCGGTGCTGGTGCAATCGAATGGCAACGACCATGGCCGTGTGAACCTGACGGTGACGGTGCCGCGGACTGCGACAGTGACAGTGAATGCGGGCAAAGGGGATGTGACTGCTTCAGGGATGGGCGCGGGAATCGATGTGACCGCCGGGCACGGAGATACGCACCTTGACTCGATTACGGGCTCGGTGACGATGCACTTCTCCAATGATAAACACGATTTTTCGGCGCACCAGATCAACGGCGACGTGAATGCCACCGGCAACTGCAACGACATAACTCTTTCAGAGATTCAGGGGAAGATCTCACTGAACGGCGAGCTCTACGGCGAGACACACATTGAAAATGCCGGGGCGCAGATCAGCCTTCATACGCCGTATACGGACCTGCAGATTGCGGGCCTTCCCGGCGACATGACCCTGGATTCAGACAACCTGCGCGTGAGCGATGCCAAGGGGCCGGTGCACTTGGTGACGCGCTCAAAAGACATCGACTTGAGTGAGATTTACGGCGACACCTACGTCGAAAACAGCAACGGAACCATCAGCGTGGAGCCAGCCGGAGCTTACGGCGTCGACGCCAAGAACAACAAAGGCGACGTGGAGCTGACGCTGCCTCCCGATGCCTCGGCTACGGTGGACGGGCAGACGCACAATGGAGACATTGTGACGGACTACGGGCTGACGGTGAGTGGCGATGAAGACAAAACGCTGAGCGGGAAGATCGGATCGGGCGCGGCGCACATCGTGCTGAACACAAGTAACGGCGATCTGCACATCAAGAAGGGATCGGCGTTCCCGGCGGCAGCGCCTGCGGCACCGAATGCACCAAACGCACCCGGCGCGCCCAAGGCTCCGCATTTGAAGAGCAATAAAGCGTTGCCGCAGCAGCCGGTGGCGCAGTAGGGCAGACAACAAAAAGTAGAAACAGCAAGCGGGCGCGGGAGGGCGATTCCTCTCGCGCCTGTTTGGTTTTTTAGGACTTGTGGAGTTATGCTCCTCGGCAGGGGGTGCTTTCCCCCGGGGGGTCAATCGCGGTGATGGTGCATGCGCCGGTGAAGGTGATCACCGTGGAGCGCGAGTACGGTTCGCGCGGTGGCGAGTTCGCGCACGATCTGGCCAAACACCTGGGCTGGCGCCTGCTGGACTCGGAGCTGGTGGCGGGCGCAGCGCGCATGGCCGGTGCGGATCCAAAGCTGGCGGCGAAGCTCGATGAGCGGCTGGACCCCTGGTACTACCGCTACGGCAAGATGTTCTGGCAGGATCCGGTGTATGCGCCCGCGCCCACTGGAGAGGAACACATTCTTGACTCTGCCCGCATGCTGGAGCTGATCCGGAAGGAGATTCTGGATGCAGCGCACGAAGGCAACTGCGTGCTGGTTGGCCGCGGTGCCGCATGTGTGCTCGCCGGGAAGCCGGGCTGCTTTCATATTTTTGTGTATGCCACGGCCAGCGCCAAGAAGGATTGGTTCGCGCATAAATTTCCGGATCAGGCGCAAGAGGCGGAGGAAAAACTGGCGGCGTTCGACCGGCGGCGCGCGGCGGTGATCCGCAAGTTCTACCAGCAGGAGTGGTGCTCGCGCGGCCTCTACCACATGCTGTTGAATTCCTGCATCGGGACTCGGGCGATGATCGACGCGGTACAGTGCGCGGCGGGACTTTGCGCGGCGGCGCCGGAATCGGTCGCGGGCTAATTCTTCAAAACTGGGCCTGGGCCCGAGCACTTAGACCTACTTCTCTTACACTGCGATGCGCGGGACGCGTGCGGCAATGCGCGTGAAGACGTCCCAGGGAATCGTGCCCGCTGCGTCGGCGTGGTCGAAGGCCGTTATCGTTTCGTTGCCGGATTCGGCGCCTTGCGTGCCAAGAATGACGACCTCGTCGCCGGGCGCAACGCCGGGAATCTCGGTGACGTCAAGAACAATTTGGTCCATGCTGACGCGGCCAACAAGCGGTGCGCGCTGGCCGCGAACCAACAAACTGAAATGATTGCCGAGGGAGCGAGTGAGGCCGTCGCCGTATCCGGCGGAGACGAGCGCGAGGCGCATGGGCTCGGTGGCCACGAATGTGGCGTTATAACCGACGGTCGCACCCGCGGCGACTGAGTGGACGCCGGCGACCGAGGCTTTCCACGCGAGCACGGGTTGGAGAGCGGCGCGGGCAGCAGCGAGCGAGGGCGGCTCGGCGAGCGAGGACGGCTCGTCCGCTGGGCCGAAGGCAGGATCGAAACGGGGGACAAGGCCGTAGAGCGCGAGGCCGGGACGGAGCATGGCCTTCATGCCGTGGCGCGCGGCCAGATCGGCAACCACACGCGCCTGGCCAGCAAGCAGCGTGGCGGAAGCGCCGACATTCAGCCACTCGGCAAAGAGGCCCGCGGAGGAGATGCGGCTCATAACTTCGTCGAGCCGCGCGAGCTGTTCCTGCGTCGCCTGTCCGTCGGCTTCGTCGGCGGCGAAAAGATGCGTCATCACGCCCTCAAGCCGGAGCGGCGAACCGGGACCGAAGCGCGCGAGCAGGCCTGCGAGTTCGTTTGGGCCAACGCCCTGGCGGCTCATTCCGGTGTCGATTTCAAGATGAATGGCCACGGAGCCTGGCTGGGCGCCCGCAGTGCGTGCGGCGGCGAGCATCTCGTCGAGCTGCCAAGTCTCCCACGCAACGGGGGTGAGCTGAAATTGAATGGCAGCCGCGGCCTGACCGGGAAAGACGCCGCCGATGATGAGCACGCGAGCCTCGGGGCACAGCGCGCGAGCGACGATGCCTTCTTCCACGCTGGTGACGCCGAGCCACCTTGCTCCGGCGCGGACGACGGCTGGAGCGCAGAGAGCAAGCGAGTGGCCGTAGGCGTTGGCTTTGACGATGGCGAGTAGTTCAGCGTGAGGCGAGGCGAGGCCGGCGAGAAAACGGAAGTTCGCTTCGAGGGCGCGAGTGCGAATCTCAACCCAACAGGGGCGCGTTGTCATGGGGGGCGGCAAAGATCAGTTTATCGCGGGGACCGCTCACTTGATGAGCGCGAACGCAACGACGGTTTCGGCTTTTGATCCGATCTCATCGAGAAGCTCGGCTTCGAGCTCGTGAGGGACGGGCATCTCGCAGGCGGCGACCTGCTCGGGAGTCGCGCCGATGAAGCAGAGCTCGCAGTGGCCGAGGCCTTCGGCGCCGTTTTCGCCCGCTGCCCGAACGGGCGGGCCGAAGACGCGGCAGGTCATCGGGCGCCACTGGTAGACGTCGCAACGGCCGGTCGCGGGGTCGAGCGCGGGGCAGGCAGCCTCGTTGGCGAAGTCTTCAAAGCGGGACTGGTCGACGGCCGATGTGCCGAGCGCTCCGGTCTCGCGATCGCCGGGAAACTCCGCACCATGTTCGGCAAGCCAGGCGCGGACACGGATCTCGATTGCAGTGGCAAGCGCGGGGTCTTCGTCGCGCAAGGCAGCCATGCCGAGACGGAGGCGCGCGGCGTCGAGAGCGTTGATGGCGAAGGCGCCGTAGCAGCACTGCGTACAACCGATGCGGCAGGCGAGGAGATCCCCGGCGCGGCGCGCGGCATCGGCGAGCGCGGCGTCAATACTCTGGAGAAGCCTGGCTTCGCGGATCTGCACGAGTTGGGCGTCGCGCGCAGGAAGGGGCATGGAGAGAGGATAATCTGCCTGGATTAGCCGTGCTTGATGAAGCAGCTAAAATCAAACAATGCTGATTGTGCCCGAGGCCCGAACTGCGATTCTGCGGACTTCTGTGATGGCCACAGTTGCTTTTCTTTGCATCGTGGGCGCACTCCGCGCTCATCGCCGCTGGGTGCGTATCATCCTTGCTGTGGTAGCTGCCCCCTTCACCATGGCTACCCTATACGGAATCTTTGTCGTCTACCTGGTCCTGCACTATGGGTCCCGCTGACATAGCTTTGCTGCTCCCTTTCAAATTCAATCTGACGCACTGCCAGGCTATTCGGCGCGATTGCGCGTTGACCCGATGAAGAGCTAACCTTGGCGCGGAGGCTTTTCCATGGCTGAATCCCGCAGCACCGTGATGCCTGCGCTGCGCTACCGGAACGCTCCGGCGGCGATCGACTGGCTTTGCCAGGTGTTCGGCTTTGAGCGCCACGCGGTGCATCAAGGCCCCGATGGAACCATCGCCCACGCGGAGCTTGAGCTGGGCGGCGGGATGATTATGCTCGGCTCGGCCAGGGATGATACCTATGGGCGGGGCTTTAAGGCTCCCGACGAGCTGGGCGGAGTGGAGACGCGCGCTGCATACATCGTTGTGGCGGATGCGGATGCGGCGTACGCACGGGCGCAGGCGGCGGGTGCGACGGTGGTCCGGCCCCTGAAGGACACTGGTTACGGCAGCCGCGAGTTCACCGTGAAAGACCCCGAGGGGCACTCGTGGAGCGCAGGGACGTACGATCCGTGGAGCGCTCAGGCGTAGGGTCGCCGCCCATTAACAGATTCTGATCGCAGACGAATGTAACATGATTCGCATGGCAACCTACTGCGTTGTGCTTCGCCAATCCGAGGAGGGCTTTAGCGTCTCGTGCCCCGATTTGCGTGGGTGCTGGTCGGGGGGTAAAACCAGGAAACGGGCGCTGGCCAACATACGAATCGCTATTTGCGAATACCTTTGGGCTGCGCAGGCGCTGGTAAAGTGCTGAAACTGGAGTAGGCCTGTGCGGGATGCAGAGTAGAGTTTATAGCCGTGGCAAAGTTGAGGGAGGTCCTCGTTGAAGCTGTTTTTATGGTTTGGTTTAGGAGCTGTGTCGCTTTTTGTCGCAGCCGTGGCGCAAGCGCAGACGGGCCGGTTGCTCGTGGATCAGAAGGGTGACCGTAGCCTGGCGATCGTGGATCCCGTCGCCGGAAATGTGATTGCCGATGTGGCGGAGAACGGCACGACCGGTCACGAAGTTGCGGGATCGCCGGACGGCCGGCTGGCTTTTGTGCCCATCTACGGAAACAGCGGCGTGGGCAAACCGGGAACCGACGGGCAGAACATCGTGGTGATCGACGTGGCGGCGCACAAGTTGATTGGCGAGATCGATTTGGGCTACGGCGCGAGGCCGCACTGCGCGGTCTTCGGACCCAAGGATGGCCTGCTCTACGTGACAACGGAACTGGATCATTCAGTGACGATCATCGACCCGAAGACGCTGAAAATCGTGGACGCGATTCCGACCGGGCAGCCGGAGAGCCACATGCTGGCGCTCTCGCACGACGGGCTGCGCGGGTACACGGCGAACGTGGGGCCGGGAACGGTGAGCGTGCTCGACGTAAAGGCGCGGAAGACGCTGACGATCATTCCCGTCTCAGGCAACGTGCAGCGAATTGCGATTTCAAATGACGACCGCTGGGTGTTTACCGCCGACCAGACCGCGCCGCGCATGGCAGTGATCGACACGGCGACGAACACTGTCAAGAAGTGGGTGAAAATCGACGGGCTGGGCTACGGCAGCGCGCCCACAAAGGACGGCCGCTGGCTGCTGGTGGCGCTTCCGGATGAAAACAAGGTGGACGTGATCGACCTGCAGACGATGACGCTGGCGCGCGCAGTGGACGTAGGGAAGAGCCCGCAGGAAGTGCTGGTGCGGCCGGACGGGAAGGCCGCGTACGTCTCTTGCGAGGGCAGCAATGAAGTGGCGGAGATCGATCTGGCCACGTGGACGGTAAAGCGGACAATCAAGACAGGCAACGTGACAGATGGGCTCGGTTGGGCGGGGCAGTGAGGGAAATCAGGGAACGAGGGACCAAGGGACTGGGGATCCTTCAAATTTGCTCGAGGCGAGATCCAAGACATAAGGTCAAAGGGACCGAGGGGTACCTGGACCGAGGGCCGTCTGGACAGAGGAACGCAGAAATTGCAAAACTGAAAATTCCCCGGATGGAGGTCAGCGATGGCAGCAAAATGCACACACACTGCAACGATCAAAAAGGGCGTAAAGCCGAATTCGAAGGGTTGCGAGGAGTGCCTGAAGATGGGCGATACGTGGGTGCACCTGCGCATGTGCCTGGAGTGCGGACACGTGGGCTGCTGCGACTCGTCGAAGAACCGGCACGCGCGCGCACACTTCAATGAGACCAAGCATCCGCTGATCCAGTCGGCCCAGCGCGGCGAGGATTGGCGCTGGTGCTACGTGGATGAGGT